>JACPAP010000224.1 GCA_016180765.1 Gemmatimonadota bacterium | reverse complement strand
GGCGCGACGTGCGTACGGCCTCGGATCAGCTCAAGATCATGATTGATTCCTACCGCGATCGACGCACCGGATACGAGTTCGCGGTGAATCCGGCGGGCGTCAAACGCGACTACGCCATCTACAACGACGGCGAGGAAGACGACGCCTGGGATGCCGTCTGGGAGGCGGCCACCACGATCGACTCGCTCGGGTGGACGGCGGAGTTCAGGATTCCCCTTTCACAGCTGCGCTACACCCCGGGTCCGAGCAAGACATTCGGTTTCGGCGTGTGGCGCGACATCCAGCGCTATACCGAGCGACTGAGCTGGCCGCTGTATCGGGTTTCGCAGGCGGGGCTGGTTTCGCAGCTCGGCGAGATCACCGGGCTGGACGGACTCGCGGCCCCGCGGCGCCTGGAGTTGAGGCCGTACGGCGTGGCGAAGAACGTGTCGGTGCCGGACGTTTCCGGGTTCGGGCGCTCACAGCGGCTCACCGGAGGCGCCGACGTCAAGTACGGCCTCACCTCCAACCTCACGCTGGACGCGACCATCAACCCCGACTTCGGGCAGGTCGAAGCGGACCCGGCCGTGGTGAATCTCACCGCGTTCGAGACCTTCTTCGACGAGCGGCGGCCGTTCTTCGTGGAGGGCAGCGGGTTGTTCCGATTCCCCGTGAACTGTTTCATCGTGAACGACTGCAGCACCGGCGAGGGCTTGTTCTACTCTCGGCGGATCGGGCGCGCGCCCCAGCTGGCGGGTCGGTATCCCACGCCGGAGGCCCCCACCGCCACCGCCATTCTCGGTGCGGTCAAGCTCAGCGGACGGCTCCCCCAAGGGCTGTCGCTCGGCCTGCTGGACGCGGTCACGCGGCGCGTGGGCGGGGCGGGCGGAGCGACGCTCGAGCCCGCCACCAATTATGCCGTCTTGCGCGCCCAGCAGGACCTTCGGCAGGGCGAAAGCAACGTGGGCCTGCTGGTGACCGCCGTGAATCGCGATCTCGACCCGCGGAGCGCACCGTACCTCCGGCGCCAGGCCTACGTGGGCGCGGTGGACTTCCGGCACCGGTTTCCGGGCAAGCGATATCAGCTGTCCGGCGAGTTCGATGTGTCTCGCGTGGCAGGGTCCGCCGAGGTGATGGCCGCGACCCAGCGGGATCCGGTGCACTACTATCAACGCTCCGACGGCGGCCTTCCGTACGACCCCGCCCGGACGGCGCTCGACGGCTACGCCGGGGAGATTCGCTTCGCCAAGTTCGGCGGCGAGCGGACCCGGTTCGAGACGGCGTACGGCCGCCGTTCCGCGGGGTTCGAGATCAACGACCTCGGCTATCTCCGGCGAGCCGACGAGCAGAATTGGAGCAGCTGGTTCAACCTTCGCTGGACCCGTCCGGCGGCGTTCTACCAGCAGGCCTACTGGAACTTCAACTGGTGGCAGCATTGGACCACCGGCGGCCTGGCGATTGAGCGGGCGTTCAACAGCAATACCCACATCCAGTTCAACTCCCGCTGGTGGATCCACTTCGGGGGCACCATTGGCCGGTTGGGGGGCGTGTTCTGCGACCGCTGCGCCCGCGGAGGGCCGGCCGTGCGCACCGATCCGGTAATATCCCTCTGGGGCGGCACCAATGCCGATGACCGGCGTCCGTTGATCCCGAATCTGTGGTTCAACTACGCCCGCGAGGACGGGGGACGCACGCGCTTCTTCAACCTGAGCCCCGGTGTCAGAGCGCGCGCGTCGACCCGGTTCTCCAGCTGGCTCGGCGTGAGCTTCTCGTGGAATCGACGGGACACCCAGTGGTACGGCAATTTCACCGACAGCGTCGGGACGCCGCACTACACCTTCGCGCATCTCGAACAACGGACCGCATCCCTGACCTGGCGGGGCGATTACACGTTCACTCCCGATCTCACGCTCCAGGTGTACGCCCAGCCGTTCGTGAGCCAGGGGACCTATGGCGACGTGCGTGAGTTGGCCGATCCCAGGGCGCCGACCTACGACGATCGGTACCAACCCTACGGGGACCCGGCGGTGGCGGGAAACCCCGGCGGGTTCAACTTCAAGCAGTTCCGCTCGAACGTGGTGCTGCGCTGGGAGTACCAGCCGGGCTCCACGTTATTCCTGGTCTGGGCCCAGGGGCGCGGCGCCTCGGCCCCCACGGAGGGCAGCGGGTCGCTCGCCGGCGATTTTGGAGAGTTGTTCCGGCTGCGAGCCGACAACACCTTCCTGGTGAAGGCGTCGTACTGGATAAACAGGTAGGGCAGTAAGACGTGAGAAGTAAGATGTGAGAAGCGAGACGTGAGAAGGGTACCTCGCACGTCTTCCCTTCTCACGTCTCACGCTTCAGTTGAACAGATACCGGAGTCCGATCTGCGCCCGCCACCGGGACAGCAACCCGGGGTCATCGACGAACGTCTGGGCCGGGCCGGTGAAGTTGAAGATCGGCCGGCCCTGCCCGTCGAAGGCGTTGGTGAACGTGAGCGGCGACGTGGCCGCGGCGCTCGCGACCTTCCGCACACCCCAGCTCGAGTTGATCAGGTTGGTGAGGTTCAGGATGTCCACGCTGAGCTGGAATGCGTGGCGCGAGGCGCCGGTGCCGAAGCCGAAGTCCTGGAGGATCCGAAGATCGAGGTTGTGGTACCACGGGTTCAGCCCGCCGAACCGTTCGGCGATCTGCCCGCGGTGGCTGCGCAAGTACTTGTCCTGCTCGATGAACGCGTTGAACGCATCCCACTGCTGCTGGGGCGTGATGGCCGACCCGCACAGGGTGGGACAGGTGGCAAACACGATCTCGCTCTGGCTGGCCGGGATGTAGATCAGGTCGTTGCCGCCGTAGCCGTCGCCGTTCACGTCGCCGGAGTAGATGAAGGAGTACCGATTCCCGCCGGCGCCTGCGAACCGGTTGCCTTCCGCCACCTCCACGAAGAGCCCCAGCCGCGTGCGCAGGTTCTCGGACCAGGCGTGCTCGTACGAGGCGCTGCCGATGATCCGGTGCCGCTGGCCGAACTCGGAGAAGCTGAGCTCGGGCTGGTTGGGATTCCCCTGCACCGGCTGGTTCTGCCACAGCACGCTGGCGATCTCGGTGGACTTGAGGTTGTTCTTGGCCTGGGTGTGGGCATAGGAAAGGGTGGTGACGAGCCCTGACGCGAAGAACTTCCGGAGCTGCGCCGTGACGCTGAGGTTGTGTCCCTCACTGGTGTTGTCGATGACGTAGATGCCTGCCCCGCCGTCGGGGTTCAACTCGTTGGCGCCGAAACCGCCGTAGTACGGGCGACCGTCGGCAAGGGTGCGGAGGGCCGGGCCGAGGTCGGCGTTCCGCATGAAGACCGAGTTGAGATCCTTGCCGTAGATCACCTCGAGCGTGCCGAGCCAGCCACCGGGAAGCTGCTGGTCGAGAGCGAGGTCGGTGGTCCAAACCTGGGGCCACCTGAAGTCGGGATCCATGCCGTTGAGATCGAACGATTGCTGGAGAATCGCGTCCTCCGAGGTCCGAATCTGCGGCGCCCCGGTGTTGAAGGGGCTCCACAGGTTGGGATTGGCCCCCGGATTGGAGATCACGTTGCCCACCCACACGAAGGGCACCCGGCCCGTGAAGACCCCCGTCCCGCCCCGCACCTGCGTGCTCCGCTGGCCAACGGCGTTCCAGTTGAACCCGATCCGCGGCGCCAACATGGGAGTGGCGCCCGGCAGGCTCGCTTGATCAACGACCTCGATATTCCCATTCTCATCCCGCGCGGTCAGGGAGTCGGTGGAGAACGGATTGGCCACCGGGTCCGTGAAGTACGTCGGGAAATCCACGCGCAGTCCCCACGTCAGGTTGAAGCGCTCGGACACTAGAAACTCGTCCTGCGCGTACACGGCGAACTGGCCGAGGTCGATGTTCTCGCCCTTGTACGGCGCCGTGGCGGGCGTGATCATCCCGCGGAAATCCTTCTGGCCGGCTCCCGGAGCGGTGGCGTTGAAGAAATCGTTCACTGCATCGAACGTGCTGCCGATGGGAATGAAATAGGGCAGGAAGAAGACGCCGTGCCGGAAGATGTTAAACGAGTTGAAGAAACCGAAGTACTCGAAGTTGGCGCCCACCGTGATCACGTGCCTGCCGCGGAACAGGCTCAGGTTGTCGGTGAACTGCCAGACATCCTGATCCAGGATGTTGTGAATCGAGAACGGTTCGTGTCCGAGCGTGGTGTACTGCACTCCGGCTTCGCCGATGTCGATGGTGGGGAAGTCGTCGCTGAAGGGCTGCCGGAAGTCTCGGAAGCGGTTGTAGCTCGCGAACAGGCGATTGGCGAGACGGCTGCCGCGGCTGTTGATCTCCAGGGCGAAGGAGTTGAGCTGGTTGTTGATGGCATACCCGGACTTGTAGAAGGGTAGGCTGCTTTCGTTGGGCCCCCGGCCCGTGTTGGCGTAACTCAACACGAACGGGTGCGGCCCCAGGTCGCGCTTGGCGTCGAGGAAGTTGTACCGGAGCGAGAGGTTGTTGTTGGCGTTGATGTTCCAGTCCAGCTTCAGGAGTAGCTTGTTGTTGTTGGTCTCGTGGACGTAGCCTTCGTACTCGCCCGGATCGTAGTTGTACTCGGCGATCATCCGCTGCCGGATGGAATCCATCGTGGACGCGCGGACCCGCGACTCGCCGAACGCCGGCGGGCCGACGTCGCGATTGGCCACGAAGTTGGTCCCGGGCTCGTCGGTGCGTTCGATTTCCCCGTTTAAGAAGAAGAAGAGCTTGTCGCGGACCAGCGGCCCGCCGAACGAGAGCCCGGACTGAATGAATGTGAGATCCGGGTTCGCCAGCACCGGGTTGCCCCTCACCTGGTTGCCCAGGAAGCTTTCGTTCCGGTAGAAGGTGTAGGCGGATCCGCGGAAGGTGTTGGTGCCGCTCTTGGTCACCGTGTTGACGTTGGCGCCGGTGAACCCGCCCTCACGGACGTCGAACGGAGCGAGGGAGACCTGCACTCCCTCGACGGCGTCGTAGGGCACCGGCTCGGCGCTGGTCTGCCCGCCGGGGGCGGGGTCGTCGAGGCCAAAGGGATTGTTGAAGTAGGATCCATCCAGCGAGATGTTGTTGTAGAGCCAGTTGCGGCCGGCAAAGGCGTAGTTGCCGTCGTTCCGCGGGTCCAGACGGATCAGGTCCCGGGTGCTGCGTTTGATCGACGGAATGGCAACGACCGTCGGTTCGTTGACGAACGTGGCAGCCCCGGTCCGGCCGGTGTTCAGCACCTCGTCGGACGGCGCCCTGACCTCGACCTCCGCCAGCTGCACCGCCTGTGCGGCCAACCGGAAGTCCAATCGCAGATCCTGTCCCAGGTTGAGCGAGACGTCCTGCGCGGTGTCCGGCCGATAGCCGATCAAGGTGACCGTGACCTGGTACGGTCCGCCCACGCGCATGTTGGGGATGTTGTAGACGCCGCCGGACCGCACCAGGGCCCGGTATTGGGTGTTGCTGGGCAGATGCACGGCCAGCACGGCCGCCTGAGGTAACGGTGATCCGTCCAGCGCGGTCACCAGGCCGTGGATCCCAGCCGTCGTCACGCCCTGCGCGAACAGCATCGACGGCAAGACCCACGCGCCGCAAAACACCAGGCTCGCGGTTTTCACAGGCAAGCTCCCGGGCGGGTTGCCAGGACGCTAGCACCGGGGCGCCGCGTGTCAAGCGATTGGATACAACCGGCGGGCCACCGCGATGACGTCGTGGGGATGCAGCGCCGTGTGGTCCGGTTGGATGGACCAGCGCTCCACGTCCGGCCGGCCCGCGAAGCCCGCGGCCACGGTGACGATGGACGACGCGCGCCCGCGCTCGGCGAGCACGTGGCGGGCGTTGGCGGCGCACCGCGCGTCGGTCTCATGATCGCCGACGTACAGCACCACGCCCGGCCCAAACCCGGTAAGCCGCTCGATGCAGTCGAGCAGCGCGTCCGGCTCGGGCTTCTGGCGCCGGATGTCCACGTCCTCCCACCCCACGATCCAGGCGAACTGCTCGTGCAGGTTCGCGTCGCGCAGCGAGCGGGCGATCTGATGCCGGCCGTTCATCGACACCACGCCGTGGGGCACGAACCGCAGCGCCGCCAGCACCGTGGCGATGCCGTCGAAAACCGGCGCCGGCGTGTCGTCCTCCAGTTGGTAACGGGTCCACATCCGGCCCACGCGATCGGTGTCCTCCTCGGAGAACCCGAATTCTTTGGTGTAGAGGTCCCGCCAGTTGGCATAGCTGCGATTGACCCGATCGTACACCTCCGGCGAGCGGAGCGCGGCGATACCCTCCAGCCGGTGCCCGGCGACTTCCGCCAGAATGCGGCGCACCACGTTGTAGTTGCGGCGGCGGGTGTCCACCAGGGTGCCGTCGAAATCCCAGATGACCGCGGTGAGGGACTGTCGAATGTCTAGTGCCCAATATCCCATGCTCGATGCCCAGTTGGAAACCGGCTCCTTGGGGATTGAACATTGGACATTGGACGTTGGAAATTCAAACGGGGCCGCCCCGGAGCAGCCCGCGGAATCGCTCGGCGTTCTTCGGGGCGCGGGCTGCGAAGTCGTTGTTGAAGAACGCGTAAACGCGCCGCTCGGCCAGATGCGGGGCGACCCGGTCGGCCCAGGCACGGAGCTCTGCTTCCGAGTAGTCGTACCGATAGAGCTCGCGGCCCAGGCCGTGAAAACGGAGATAGAGGAAGTCGGCCGTAGGAACCACGTCGTCCGGGAGCCGCGGATGGCTTACCGCCACGAACGCCGTACGGTATGCCGCGAGCAGACGCGCCGTCTCCTCGTCCCACCAGCTCTCGTGGCGGAACTCCACCGCGTGACGGACCCAGCGCGGCAACGCCGAGAGGAATCGGTTCAGCCGGTCCAGGTCCCGGTGCAAGGAAGGCGGGAGCTGCCAGAGGATGACACGCAGGGTCTTGAGCGCCCGCACGCGTTCGAGGAACGTCGCGAGCGGTTCCTCACAGCCGGCGAGCTTTCGAAGATGGGTCACGGTCCGGGGGCCTTTGACGACCAGGTGAAACCCGGATGGCAGCCGGCGATTCCACCCCACGATCATGCCGCGGAAGGGAAGCCGATAGAACGTCGCATTGACCTCGACGGTGTCGAACCGCGTCGCGTAGTGCCGGAGCCGCTCGGCTCCCGTTACCCCTTCCGGGTAAAACGCGCCGTCCCAGTCATCGTAGGTCCAGCCGGACGTACCGACGTGCAGACCGTGCGCCTCGGTGCTCCGCGCCCGGCGTCGGGTTCCCGTGGGCCGCCTCGCGGGGCCCATCGGCGTGGCGGCGATCAGCCCCTCATACCTCTAACGCCCCTGCGGCCCGCTCGTACTGCTCCGGCCGGAGGTACACGATGTAGCCGTAGCTCCCCCGCCCGTCCGTGACCCCGCTCGAGGCATACACGTTGACTCCGCCTTAGCGGCGCCCACCTGCATCCACCACTCACCCCACAAGTTCTTACGGTACCGCGCTCACTCCGCAGGACCCGTCGGCCTGCCGAACCGTCGGATACGCGACGCCCAGCTGCTCGAGGTACGTGTTGTACCTCGACGGATCGTAGTAGTACTTCCGCATCTCGGGACGGTACTTGGCCAGGATGTCCTGATTGAGCCAGATCGCCGGCCGGTCCTCCGGTCGCATGAGCGGCTGGTACTTCCGGTCCTTGGTCTGCAGGTTCCGGAACTCGTCCCAGGCCTGCTGCACCAGCTCGGGCCGGAGCAGGAAGTCCAGCACCGTGAGCGCCTGGACCTTGGCGCCCGCGGTGGCGCCCTTGTGGGCAATGGGCGTCGCCATCGCGATGGCGTTGGCCCAGTTGTGGCCGGGTGGCCCCGGCATGTTGGACGGGAAGCGGAGCGTCGTGGTGGGCAGGTTCCACGAGATGTCGCCGATGTCGTCCGAGCCGCCGCCCATCTGCCGCTCCAGCGGCTCGGGCGGCTGCAGCGAATCCACCTTGGTCTCCAGCCCGCGCTCGGGCTGACCCAGCTCCTTCTGCAGCGCCTTGGCCAGCGCCTGGTCGGCCTCGCTCCAGGCCGGCAGGCCCACCCGCTCGATGTTCCGCTGCATGGTCTCCGCGACCACCTTATTGAAGTTCCGGGGCCACGCCGAGCCGAGCACCTCCTGCGAGGCCAGCCGGGTACCGGTCATCATGGCGGCGCCGCGCGCGATCGAGTCGGCGATGGCCCACATCTCCATGATGTGCGGGTAGTCCAGCTCGCGGAGGTAGTACCATACCGAGGCGGTAGGCGGCACCACGTTGGGCTGATCCCCGCCGTCCTTGATCACGTAGTGCGACCGCTGCGGCAGGCGCAGGTGCTCGCGCCGGAAGTTCCAGCCGATGTCCATCAGCTCGACGGCGTCGAGGGCGCTTCGGCCGCGCCACGGGGCGCCAGCGGAGTGCGCGCTCCGTCCTTCGAACTTGAACATCACCGATACCAAGCCGTTCCCGCCGCCCATGCCCCAGCTGGTGCCCAGGTTGTTGCCCACGTGCGAGAACAGCACGACGTCAACGTCCTGGAAGAGCCTCTCGCGGACGAAATACGCCTTGGTCCCCACCAGCTCCTCGGCCACGCCCGGCCAGATCTGGAGCGTGCCGGGCAGCCGATCCCGCTCCATGATCTTCTTCACCGCCAGCGCGGCGGTGAGGTTCACGGCCTGGCCGGAGTTGTGGCCCTCGCCGTGGCCGGGCGCCCCGGGAACCATCGGCTTGTGGCACGCCACGCCGGGGAACTGGCTGGCCTGCGGGATGCCGTCGATGTCGGAGCCTAGCGAGATCACCGGCTTCCCGGAGCCCCAGGTGGCCACCCACGCGGTGGGAATCCCCGCGATGCCCTCCTGCACCGTGAAGCCGTTTTCCTTCAGCAGGCCCACCAGGTACTTGGAGGTCTCGAACTCCTGGAACCCAAGCTCCCCGAAGCTGAAGATCTGATCCACCATCTGTTGGGTGAGTTGTGCGCGCGCTTCCACGTCCTGGATGGCCTCGCGCTGGTACTGCTCGAGCTTGGGGTTCACCCGGGCGCGCTGCTGCGCTGCGGCCGGCGTCACGAGGGTGACGGCCGCGATCAGTAGGGTCGGAACGAAACGCATCATGGAACGGCCCCTCCACCACACGATCCATCAGGTTGGCGAACAGTGGGGTACTGCACGCCCAGCTGCTCGAGGTAGTTCTGGTACTTCGCCGCATCGTAGTAGTACTTCCGCATCTCGGGGCGGTGCTTGCCCCGGATGTCGGCGTTCAACCAGGTGGCTGGGCGATCTTCGGGCCGGATGATCGGCTGGTACCGGGTATTCCTGGTCTGCTCGTTCCGGAAGTAGTCCCAGGCCTGCTGGACCAGCTCCGGCCGTAGCAGGAGATCCAGGACGGTCATCGCCTGGGCCTTGGCGCCGGCGGTGGCGCCCTGGTGCGCGATCGGCGTGGCCATGGCGATGGCGTTGGACCAATTGTGGCCCGGCAGGTTCGGGATGTTGGACGGGAAGCTCAGCGTGATGGTCGGCACGTTCCAGGAAATGTCGCCGATGTCGTCCGAGCCGCCGCCCATGCGCCGCTCCATCGGCATGATGCCGCCCGAGAGGCTGTCCGGCAGCTTGATCGCGAGGCCGCTGTCCGGCACGCCCAGCTCCCGCTGGAGAGCCCGGGCGAGCCGCTGGTCGGCCTCCGTCCAACGCGGCAGGCCCACCTTCCGGATATTCTCCCACATGGTCTGGGCCACGACCTTGTTCATGTGCGCCGGCCAGGCCGAGCCGAGCACCTGGACCGAGGCCAACTGGGTGCCGGTCATCATGGCCGCGCCCTGCGCCACCGAGTCGCCCATGGCCCACATGGTCATGATGTTGGGGTAATCCAGCTCGCGGAAGTAGTACCAGACCGACGCGGTGGGCGGCACTACGTTCGGCTGGTCGCCGCCGTCCTTGATGACGTAGTGTGACCGTTGCGGCAGCCGGAGATGTTCGCGGCGGAAGTTCCAGCCGATGTCCATCAGCTCGACCGCGTCGAGCGCGCTCCGGCCGCGCCACGGGGCGCCAGCGGAGTGCGCGCTCCGTCCCTCGAAGCTGTAGAGCACGGACACCAGCCCGTTGCCGCCGCCTTCTCCCCAGCTGGTGGAGAGGTTGTTGCCCACGTGCGTGAACAGCACGACGTCCACGTCTTTGAACAAGCCGGCGCGCACGTAATAGGCCTTGGTGCCGAGCTGCTCCTCGGCGACGCCCGGCCAGAGCATCAGCGTGCCCGGGAGGCGCTCCCGCTCCATGATCTTCTTGACCGCCAGCGCGGCCGTCACGTTCACCGGCTGCCCGGAGTTGTGCCCCTCGCCGTGCCCCGGTGCGCCGGGCACCATCGGCTTGTGGCATGCGACACCCGGAACCTGCGAGGCCTGGGGGATGCCGTCGATATCGGAGCCCAGGGCGATCACCGGTTTTCCCGAGCCCCAGGTGGCTACCCAAGCGGTGGGAATGCCGGCGACACCCTCTTGGACGGTGAAGCCGTTTTCCTTGAGGATGTTCACCAGGTACTTCGAGGTCTCGAACTCCTGGAAGCCGAGCTCGCCGAAGCTGAAGATCTGGTCCACCATCTGCTGGGTGAACCGCGCCCGGGCGTCCACGTCGGCAGTGGCCTGGCGCTTGTATTGCTCCAAGCGCGGGTGGGGCCGTGCCTGCCACTGCTGGGCGGCGGCCGGCGCGGTCACGGCAATCACTGCCATCACGACGGTTTCAGCGAGACGCATCGCTCCTCCCAATGGGGTGAGCGGTGAGTGGTAAGCGGGGTTTGTGCCTTTCCGCTTACCGCTCCCCGCGTACCGCTCACCGTTGATCGCTCGTACGGTGGCGTGCGGGCTGAAAAATGCAGTCCATGCTCCCGATTCGCCAACCGTGCAGCGCCGATCCGAATGCCTCCTCGAGGGCCGTCTGGATCCGGGACGGTATCCTCCAAGGAACCGCCTGAAGACCGCGCCCGCACCGGGCCTCTTGCCAAGACCCCATCGGGCCCGCATTCTCAACCCGGCCGATATTCTGAAAGCGCGAAATATTGTGCGCGAAGTTTACATGGATGAAAAGATTGAAAAATATATTGTGGATATTGTTTTTGC
>JACPAP010000223.1 GCA_016180765.1 Gemmatimonadota bacterium | reverse complement strand
CTCAACCTCATCGGCGCCATAGACCTGCCCGGTGGGATTCACCGGGCTGTTGAGCAGGAACACCTTGGCGCCCGGCTCGCGCTCCAGGCTACGCCGAAGGTCGTCCCCCGTGATCTTGAGATAGTTGGAGTCACCCGCTTGGGGTGAGACCACCACGGCCCGCGTCGACGCGGCAGCGGCCTGAGGCAGGTAGCTCACCCAGGGTGCGGCGTCGAACAGGACCGTGTCACCAGGATCGCAGACGGCGAGGATGGCGTTGAACAGCGCCTGCTTGGCGCCGCTGGTGATCATGACGTTCTCTACCGCGTAGTGGTCCTCGAGCCCCAGCCACTGCAACACCGTCTCGCGGACCTCGGGAAGTCCGGCGGGATCGGCGTATTGGGTGCGACCTTCCTGGAAAGCGCGCGCGCCGGCTTCGCCAATGCGGGTCGGGAGATCGCCTTTGGTCTCGCCCAGCCCGAAGTCATAGACCGGCAGACCGGCGGCCAAGCGCTCCTGCACGATGCGCTTGAGCTCCAGCGTGAGCGACGGACGGAAGTGTTTCAGCTTGTTGGAGATGCGTTCCTGGTTCCCCATGCGCCGACTGATCCGTGTGGAGACGTGCCACGTAAGTTCGGCGGCACGTGAGAGAACGCAAGCATGAGGGACCCTAGCCGCGCGGGAAACGCGCGGTACCTTTGGCCCCGGAAGAACCCTTATTCTCTTGGTGGAGGCAGGTATGAGCAGGTTCGGGTTGCTGGGCGCGGCGGGGCTGCTCGGCGTCGCGGCGTGTCAGCCGGCGGAGACGCCGGAACAGATGCAGGCGCGAATGGAGCAGGAGACGGCGGCGTTCAAGGAATACGCCATAGGCGTCGAGAAGCGCTGGGAGGCCTGGGCAGCCGCGGGCCAAGCTGACTCGTTCCCCACCGTCTTCATGGAAGATGGGCGAGAGATGCCGGCTAACGGTATGGCTGTGGTCGGCCGGGCGGCCATCCGCGAGTTCCACGCGCAGCAGGCGTCCATGGGCACGTTCACGGCCCAGATCACGCAGGAAAGCGCAATGGCCAACGGACCGTTGGCGGTCGATCGCGGGACTTACACGTCTACCTTCACGCCGAACAGAGGCATGGAGAACATGGGCGTGCCGCCAGCTGACACGGGCAAGTGGGTGGTGCATTGGCAACAGGTCAATGACACGTGGCAGATTGCGGCCCTCATCTATAACAGCGACCTCCCGCTCCCAGCTCCTGCCCCCGCGAGGCGGCGCTAGGCTCCATCGCAGGACGATCGAGGGCAGGGCGAGCCGTCCGCTCCCCTGCCCGTTTTTCTTTACGGTCACCCCGCGATAACATAGAACGTCGCTCGACCCGTCCTCCCCCCAACGCTCGAGATCTTCCATGGAATGGCTGACTCAGCCCGAAGCCTGGATCGCCCTGGTCACGCTCACCGTGCTCGAGATCGTCCTGGGCATCGACAACGTCATCTTCATCTCGATCCTGGCCGGCAAGCTTCCGCGGCACCAGCAAGCCAGGGCCCGCCAGGTCGGCCTCAGCCTGGCCATGATCACGCGGATCCTGCTGCTCGCTTCCATTGCGTGGATCGTGCGGCTCACCACGCCCCTGTTCACGGTGTTCGGCCACGCAGTCTCGGGCCGAGACCTCACTCTGATCGGGGGCGGGCTGTTTCTCATCGGCAAGGCGACCTTCGAGATCCACGACCGGCTGGAGGGCGAGGAGGGGCACGGCAGCGACAGGGTTCGCGCGGGTTTCGCGGCGGTGATCACGCAGATCGTGCTGCTGGACATCGTGTTCTCCCTGGATTCGGTGATCACGGCCGTGGGCATGGCCCGACACCTGCCGGTGATGATCACGGCGGTCATCATCGCGGTCATCATCATGATGTGGTCGGCGGGCCCCATCAGCGACTTCGTGCACCGGCACCCCACGCTCAAGATGCTGGCGTTGAGCTTTCTGCTGCTGATTGGCGTGTCGCTTCTGGCGGAGGGCCTGGGCCAGCACATTTCCAAAGGGTACATCTATTTCGCCATGGGCTTCTCGGTATTCGTGGAGATGCTGAATCTGAAGATGCGGGCCAGAGCGGCGCCGGTGCATCTACGGGATGCCTATGTGGGAGAAACGGCGGCACCAGCGTAGACTAACGCCCCCTTCAAACCTACCCCACGGTCTCATACCCTCGGACCCGGTTATCATAGCCCGGGGCGGCGTGGTATCTTTAGCCGCGCCGCGCAGTTACCACCGTTCCGTCCGGAGGCTACCGTGGCCAAGCATCCGCTCCCAACCACCGGCACCGGTATGGGTAAGAAGGCAGCCGGGTCACCACCTGCGACGTTTCCGTCCGAGGCAACCGTGGCACCCAAGCAAAGCCTGTCCATCACCGACAACCGCACCGGCAAGACCTACGAGATCCCCGTCAAGGACGGCACGATCCACGCGACCGACCTGCGCCAGATCAAGACCGATCCCGAGGACTTCGGCCTCATGTCCTACGATCCGGCGTTCAACAACACGGCGTCGTGCCGGTCCGCCATCACCTTCATTGACGGCGACAAGGGCATCCTCCGGTACCGCGGGTATCCCATCGAGCAACTGGCCGAACGGGGCACCTTCCTCGAGACGGCGTATCTCATCGTCCACGGCGAGCTGCCGACCACGGCCCAGCTGGACGAGTGGACCCACAACATCACGCACCACACGTTCATCCATGAGAACATCCTGAAGCTGATGGACGGGTTCCGCTACGATGCGCACCCCATGGGGGTGTTCGTCAGCACGGTGGCGGCGCTGTCCACCTTCTACCCCGAGGCCAATCAGATCCGGAATCCCGAGGTCCGTTACCGGCAGATGGTTCGGCTCATCGCCAAGAGCCCCACGCTGGCGGCCTTCGCCTACCGCCACAGCACGGGGATGCCGTACGCCTATCCGGACAACGATCTGTCGTACAGCGGCAACGTGCTGAACATGATGTTCAAGACCACCGAAGCGAAGTACCAGCCGAACAAGATGTTGGAACACGCACTGGACGTGTTGTTCATCCTGCACGCCGACCACGAGCAGAACTGCTCGGCCAACGCCATGCGAAGCGTGGGATCGAGCGAAGTGGATCCCTACAGCGCCATGGCGGCCGCCGCGGCGGCGCTCTATGGCCCGCTCCACGGCGGCGCCAACGAGCAGGTGCTCCGCATGCTGGGGGAGATCGGCAGCATGAAGAACATCCCGGACTACATCAAGCGGGTGAAGACCAAGGAAGTGAAGCTGATGGGCTTTGGCCACCGGATCTACAAAAACTACGATCCGCGGGCCAAGATCATCAAGCAAGTAGCCGACGAGGTCTTCGAGGTCACCGGCAAGAACCCGCTCCTGGAGATGGCGGTGGAGCTGGAGCGCATCGCGCTGCAGGACGACTACTTCGTCTCACACAAGCTCTACCCCAACGTGGACTTCTACTCCGGCATCATCTACGAGGCCCTGCGGTTCCCGGTGGCGATGTTCCCGGTGCTGTTCGCCATCGGCCGCACGCCCGGGTGGCTGGCGCAGTGGCAGGAGCTGCTGACGGACCCCGAGCAGAAGATCGCGCGGCCCCGGCAGGTGTACGTCGGGAGTGAGAAGCGGGACTACGTTCCGATAGAGAAGCGGCGCTAGCTCCGAGGCGGGAAAAGGGAAAGAGGAAAAGGGAAAGGAGAAAGGGGAGCGGAAAGGTGGCTTCCTTGCCCTACCTTTCCCTTTTCCCGTTTCACGTTTCCCTCAGGGTATCCGCACCGGCAATCGTCTCGTCAGCTCCCGAATCTGATTCTCCAGCTCTGTCTTCACCGCTTCCAGCTCCGTCCGTTTCGCCGTGACCGCCGCCTCCACCTGCATCTGTACCTCCGCCACCCGGCGCTCCGCATCCTGAACCTGCTGCTCTACCCGGCGATCCACCTCGGCTCGTAGGCGCTGCTCCTGGCGGCTCACTTCGTCGCCGATCTCGCGCCGCAACGCCTGGGCCACCTCTCGACCCACGTTGGACCGCACCCCGATCGCGGGAGCCGTCACTCGGCCGGCCAGGCGGACCTCGACTTCGACCGAGGTGAGCCGCGAGACGGTGCGCCAGAGCAGGTCCTCGACCCACTGCGCGCTGCCGATGGATGGTTCGGCGGTTCGACGGTCCGACGGACCGGCGGAATCCGACGGCGCCCAGCGGACGTTGTTCGAGCTCCAGGCCATGCTGCCTTCGACGTTGTCTCCGGCGCGCGCCAGCCACACCCGGACGGCCCCGCTGCCCAGCGCGAGCGTCGCTCCGGCGGCAGCGAGCCCCACGGTCGGCAGGGCGACCCCGTCCAGCGCGGCAACGATCGAGTCCGTGATGGGCGCGCTCACGTGGTTGAGGATCGCCACCATATTCCCCGTCCGCGGGCCCGCGACAGCAGCCGCGCGCTGAGCCGCGAACCGGGTGGGCCGACCGTAGAGCGCGGGCGCCGTAGTCAGGCCCGTGATGGTCGCCGCGTAGCGTCCGGCGGCGGCCCCTTCGCCTCCCACCTCCGCATCCGCGCCCGCGTAGACCAGGAGAAACGCCGGCAGCTCCCGCACTCGCGGGAACCGCGCCGTGGTCCCGGAAGCCCGCACCCGGTCGGGGCCCCTCTGGCGCCGAGCCTCCAACCCCGGCGGTAAGTACTGCTCGGCGAGGTTGAGCCAGTAGAGCATGGGCTTGAGCCGTTCCACCGCCATCTCGCCGAACAGCGCGGGGGAGAGATCGGGCGCGTCGAGCGACGGCAGGTTCACCAGTCCGCGCGCGTAGGCGTAGTCCGCCTGACGAGCTTGGGCCAGCCCATCAACCTGGGACCGCAGCCCCGCCACACCGGTCTTCACCCGGGTCTCGACTGCCTTGACCCGATCGACCGCCTGGCCCAGCTGCGTGGCGGATGCCCTCGACGAGTTCACCAGATCTCGCGCGCCGATGAGCCCCAAGGCCCGCACGTCCGCCTGGCGAAGGCGTGCGATCAACGCCCGGGCCGAGTCGATCTGCGGCTGGGGATCCAGACGGGCCAGCTCAGCACGCCACAGGCCCTGCAGCGAATCGCCCTGGTGCGCGATCGCGCGTGCCTGCGTTGTGGTGCGCAGGGAGTCCGGGTTGATGCGGGAGACGTCCACCACCGTGGTGAGGCCCTGGAGGTTGAGCGGCGGGATGCGGATCCGGTTGGCCCAATCGGCGACCGCGCGCCCCACCCGACCGGTGGTCGGGCTCTGGCGTGCGATGGCGCCCGAGGTACGCCGGGGCGTGCCGAAGCGCACCCCGCGCACGGCCATCGTGTCGATCACCACCTTTTTCTCGAGTAACGGGAGCACGCGGACCTGGGCTACGATCTGGTCCGCCTGCATCAGGTTGGTCATCGCTCGGTCGGGGTTGGTGACCTCCAGGCCACGCAACACCACCGCCCCTCGGCCCAGCGACACATCCGCCGAGGCCAGGTCCACGCGCGCGCCCACGATCTCCGTGCCCGCGTACTCCACGGCGCGTTCCACCGCGAGGTCCAGGAACAACCACCAGAACAGAGCGACCAGAACCAGCGTCGCCCCCAGTGGGATCACGGCCTTCCACCGAACTGCGCGCATGGATCAGTCCGGGCGGAACCTGCGGTACAGGTTGTAGAGCTTGGAGGCGGTCACCGCCTGGAACACTCGACTCTGGGCCAGCCGCGGGTAGAGCCTGGCCCGGTAGCGCCCGACGCCCCAACGTCCCAGGAAATAGATCGGCAGCGCCAGCACCACCCAGGACACCAGGCTCCCCAGCACGACGGTGTTGTTGAAGTTGGTGAGCGGCGCCACCGGGACGTTGTACAGCCGAGTCCACAGCGGCGTGAGCGCGGGCGTCTCGAGCAAGAACCAGCGGCCCACGACGTCGAACAGGGGATCGAGGGCGAACCCCACCGGCACCGCCAGGGCCCACCCCAACATCGCCCCGGGGAAGGACACGTTGAACACCATGATCGCGGCGAGGATGACCAGGTTGTGCAGGTTGATCAGGGGCGTGAGCCCCAGGGCCGCGCCCAGCGCCATGCCGGCCGCGATCTGGCCCGGCGTGCCTTCCGAGCTCAGCGTCTTGACGAGTTGCTGAAGCAGCTTGAGGAGCACCAGCATGGCCTGAAAACTGACCTTGCGGCTCGCGAGATGTCCAGCTCGGAAGACAGTGAGACGTGAGAGGTGAGACGTGAGAAGGACGATCGGGCCACTTCTCGGGTCTCACGTCTTACTTCTCACATCTCACGTCTCACATCCCCGCGGCTGTTTGCCAGCCGCTGCGCGCCGTGGTAGTATCTCGCGCTCACCATCGTCCCGGCGCCGGCTCGGCGCCGCCCTCTCTATAAGGAGTGCCACCAGGAGGTGCTCCCATGAAACGTGTCGCGATGCTGTTCGCCGTGGTTGGACTGGCCGCCTGCCAACAGGCGCCCCCGCCGGAGCAGGCGCAGGCGGGGCCGGCGATGGGAACGCCGGAGTGGAAGATCCAGAACGCCATGAGCGCCGCGCCAGAAGCCGTAGCCAAAGACGCCACCATCATGGACTGGGGAGCCACGCCGGACGCGGAGCCCACCCAGCTTCGCGCAGGCACCAACCGGTGGACCTGTTTCACCGACGTCCCCACGTCGCCGGGCAACGACCCCATGTGCGTGGACCAGAACTTCATGGCGTGGGCGGTGGCGTGGATGGGGCACACCAAGCCGGATATCAAGGGCGTGGGGTTCGGCTATATGCTCCAGGGCGGCAGTGACGCCAGCAACACGGATCCTTTCAAGATGGCTCCGGACGCCGGGCAGCCGTGGGTGGACACCGGCCCGCACGTCATGATGGTCACGCCGAACGTGGCTTCCCTGGCGGCGCTGCCGACCGACCACACGAGCGGCGCGCCCTACATCATGTGGCAAGGGACGCCGTACGCCCATGTGATGCTGCCGGTCAAGTAGAGCCGTAAGATGTGAGATGTGAGAAGTGAGAAGGGCTTCACCGTCTCACTTCTCACGTCTTACTTCTCACCGTTTATCTTCCCCGCCGTGCACCCCCTCGACCCCATTCTCCGCCCCAAGTCCATCGCCGTCATCGGCGCGTCGCGCCAGCCGAATACCATCGGCTGGATGATCCTCGATAACCTGCTGCGCTTCGGGTTCCGCGGCCCGGTCTATCCGGTGAACCCGAAGGCCGCGGCGGTCCACTCGATCCCCGCCTACCCCTCGGTCCGGGCCATCGGAAAGCCGGTGGACCTCGGCGTGATCGCGGTACCCAAGGAGCACGTGGTCCCGGTGGCGCGCGAGTGCGTGGAGGCGGGGGTCAAGGGGCTGGTGGTGATTTCGGCCGGGTTCAAGGAAGTGGGCGGCGAAGGCGTGGAGCGGGAGCGCGCGCTGGTGGAGGTGGTCCGCGGCGCCGGCATCCGGATGGTCGGGCCCAACTGCATGGGCGTCATCAACACCGAGCCGGGCGTGGAGATGAACGCCACCTTCGCGCCCTCGATGCCCCCGGTGGGCCCGGTGGCGTTCATGAGCCAGTCGGGCGCCATGGGGTTCTCCGTGCTGGACTACGCCGAGAGCCTGAACATCGGGATCTCGATGTTCGTCTCCGCGGGCAACAAGGCGGATCTCAGTGGGAACGATTTTATCAGCTATTGGCGGGACGACCCCCACACCAGGGTGGTGTTGCTCTACCTGGAGAACTTCGGTAATCCCGGGCGGTTCGTGGAGCTGGCGCGCGACATCACGCCGCACAAGCCATTTTGTGTGGTGAAATCGGGTCGGACCGGCGCGGGGATCCGCGCGGCCGCGTCGCACACCGGCGCATTGGCAGGCACCGAGCTCGCGACCGACGCCATCATCGCGCAGGCCGGCGCCATTCGGGCCCAGACCGTGGAAGAGATGTTCGATTACGCGATGGCCTTCGCCAACCAGCCGCTGCCGGAAGGCAACCGCGTCGCGATCGTCACCAACGCCGGCGGGCCCGGCATCATTCTGGCCGACGCCTGCGAGGCGAGCGGCCTGGTGGTCGCGGCGTTGAGCCCGGAAACGCAGCTGCTGCTGCGCACCAAGCTCCCGGAGGAAGCCAGCGTGGGGAACCCGGTGGACCTGATCGCCAGCGCCATGGCGCCGAGCTACGAGTACGCCCTGAACTGCGTGTTCCAGGACCCCAACGTGGACGCCGCGATCGCCGCCTTCGTCCCGCCGCTGGGCGTGCAGGCCAAAGACATCGCCGAGGCCATCGTGCGGGTGAACGCGCGATACCCCAACAAGACCCTGCTGGCGGTGCTCATGGGACGGCAGGGACTCCCGGCCGGCATGGCCGAGCTGCAGAAGGCGAACGTCCCGGGGTACATCTTTCCGGAGTCGGCCGCCCGCGCGCTGGGAGCGATGTGGCGCCAGCGCCAACGGCGGGAGCGGCCGCCCGGCACGGTGCGGGCGTTCAAGACCGAGGATGCGGCGGTGGAGCGGATCCTCGACGCCACGCTCGCCGCGGGACGGTCCAAGCTGAGCGAGCCGGACGCGCTGCGCCTGCTCGAAGCCTACGGCATCCCGGTGGCGCCCTGGCGGTTCGTGTCCCACGAGGGCCAGCAGAGCCTGGCCACGGCGGCGGCCGAGGCGGCGGCCAAGCTAGGATTCCCGGCCGCCCTCAAGATCGTGAGCCCAGAGATCGTCCATAAGACGGACGTCGGGGGCGTGGTCCTGAACCTCTCTTCCCAGGACGCCGTCCGGCGAGCCGTGCGGGAGATGGTGAAGAACCCGGGCAACGCCACCATCGAGGGGGTGCTGCTCCAGCGCATGGCGCCGGCAGGCCGCGAGACCATCGTGGGCATGACACGGATGCCGCGGGTGGGTCCGCTGGTCATGTTCGGCCTGGGGGGCGTGTACGTGGAAGTCCTGCGCGACGTGGTGCTGCGTCTTTCGCCACTGCGGGACACCGACGCTCACGAGATGATCCACGAGGTCAAGAGTTACCGCCTGCTGGAGGGCGTGCGCGGGGAGCCGGCGCGCGATCTGAACGCGCTGGCCGAGGCCCTCCTGCGCGTCTCGCAGCTGAGCCAGCGACATCCGCGGATCACCGAGCTGGACATCAACCCGCTGCTGGCGTTGGAGCGGGGGGCGGTGGCGGTGGACGCGCGGGTCAACGTCGAGCCTGCCTGATAACTAGGCACGCCAAGAGACGGGCAACGTACAACGGGCAACGTACCACGGGAGAGCGCCACCGTTGCACGTTGCACGTTGCACATTGCACGTTTGTTCTATGCGTGTCTTCATGACCGGGGCTACCGGATTCATCGGTACGTATCTCGTCCGCACCCTGATAGGCCGCGGCGACCAGTGCACCGTCGTGTCCCGCAGCGGCCGCAACCCGTGGGCCGACCCGCGAGTCACCATGGTCCAAGCAGATCCCACACGGCCCGGCGAGTGGCAGCGCGCCGTGGCCGGGACGGACGCCGTGGTCAATCTCGCGGGCGAGCGGATGGTCCATCCGTTCTATCGGTGGACCCCCAGGCGGAAAGCGCAACTCGTGGCCAGCCGAGTGGAGACCACTCGACACGTGGTCGCCGCCATTCGCGCCGCCGGTCCCGCACCTCGGGTTTTGGTGAGCGGGTCGGCGATCGGCTTCTATGGTGCCCGGGGTGACGCAATCCTGGACGAGAGCGCGGCTCCGGGGCGCGATTTCCTGGCGGACCTCGCCGTCCGGTGGGAGGGGGCGGCCCGGGACGCCGGGGAGGTCACGCGGGTGGTGCTGTTCCGCACCGGCATCGTGCTGGCGAGCGATGCGCCCGCCCTGGCGCCGCTGATTCCGCTGTTTCGCATGGGACTGGGCGGGAGCTGGGGGAACGGCAAACAGTGGTGGTCCTGGATCCACATCGCCGACCTCGTGGGCCTGGCGCTACTCGCGATCGACGGCTCTGTCAGCGGCCCCGTCAACGTCACGGCGTCGAACCCCGTCACGGTGGACGACTTCGCCGACACCCTCGGCGCGGTGTTCCGGCGCCCCGTGCTGTTCCGCATGCCGGCCATTGGACTGCGGCTCGCGTTGGGTGAGGCAGCCGACATGTTGCTCCACCTCCAGCGCGTCGTGCCGGCCCGAGCCCTCGCCGCGGGCTACCGGTTTCGCTTCCCCGCCCTCCGCGAGGCGCTGGAGGACCTGTTCTGACCAGGGTCTCCCGCGCCCGAGCGCTGTTCTGGGTGGCGCTGCTCCTCGTGGGCGTCACGCTGACCTGGACCACGCGCGCGGGCACCCGATGGCCGGGCATCTACTACATGACCGGTCCCTCGATGGAGCCCACGGTGCGGGCGGGGGAGTACTTCCTGGTGTGGAACCCGCCGGGTCACCTGGCCCGCGGCGACCTGGTGGTGTTCCGCTATGAGGACGAGGACGGCGTGTTCCACGTGCTCCGGCGACTGGCGGGCTTGCCGGGTGACACGATCGCCATGCGCGAGGGCGCCATCGTGGTCAATGGCGCGCCGCAACCGTGGCGCTTCCGGATCATCGTCCCGGCCGCTCGCCGATCCCTGCTGGCGGGAACCGAGGACCTGTACACGTGGGGCCCGTGGACGGTGCCGCCCGAGTCCGTGGTGCTGCTTTCGGACACGCGCGACATGCTGGGCTGGCCGGACAGCCGGTTCCTGGGATTCATCCCCCGAACCGACATCGTGGGGAAAGCGACCCGAACCTTGAGGGGCCGGGCGCTGAGAGACTAACCGGGGAAAAGGCCTTCGCCGGCTCTACCCCCCCGCGAGCAGCCGCCAGGCCGAATTGCGACGGTCTTCCAGGCTCCGCCGCTCGCCCTTCCGCCGCTCGTCGCCGCTGCGGCGCTCGGTGCCGCTCCGGCGGTTGGACATGACCGGGATGGTCTCGAGCCGGCGCTGCTCGGTCCGGCGGTCAGGGATGGCGCGCCGATCGGTCCCGACGCGGCGCCCGGCGAACTTGCGCCGTTCGCGGTTGAACTGCTCAAACCCAAAGTCCGGATAGCTCATGCGGGGAGTTCCTTACGACAGCTGGTTCTAACCGGGCGGTGATGCAAATCACGATGGGCTGGTACAAGCAACGTAGAGCCGGCGGTGGGGATTGAACCCACGACCCCCGGTTTACGAAACCGGTGCTCTACCGCTGAGCTACGCCGGCGGGGTACAAGAGCCTGGTCGGATGCCCTGGCCCGGATTCGAACCGGGACGCCTTGCGGCACTGCCCCCTCAAGACAGCGTGTCTACCAATTTCACCACCAGGGCGTACGGGCTGCCTTCGGGCGAGCGCAACTTACCCGGGGCCGAGAGGGGGGTCAAGCAGTACGTGGCCGACCCCGCGCAGTCCGGATACATTATGTCCGCCTCGCGACCGGAACCCATGCGACACTTGAACGTCCTGGTCGTCGAAGACGATCCCGATACCAGAGCCGGCATGCGAAAAGTCCTCCTGCAGGCGGGCTTCACCGTCACCGAGGCGGACGACGGCCTTCGCGCCTTGGAGATCGCGTCACAGCGTCGCTTCGATGCCATCGTGTGCGACCTCCGGCTGCCGTACTTGCCGGGCGGCGGCTTCTACGAGGCGCTGCTGGAGCGCGACCCCGACCTCGCCCACCGGGTGATCTTCGTCAGCGCCATCACCCACGACCCGGCGGTGCGCCGGTTCCTGGACGGCACCGGGCGGCCATACCTCCAAAAGCCGTATGAAGTGGCGCTTCGCCCCTGCACGCCCGGCGCGTAATACGGGTTCTTCCCCGACCCGTGATCCGTGATGTCCTTGATCCCCTGGACCCCGGGGATCGCCTGGCGCAGCGCGGTCTCGATCCCCTGCCGCAGGGTCACCGTCGCCATGCCGCACCCCTGGCAGCCGCCCATCATGCGGACCACCACGGTAGCGTCCTGCACGTCCAGCAGCTCAACCTTGCCGCCGTGACGGGCCACCATGGGGTTGATCTCCTCACGGAACAGACGGTCAACGACGTCGAAGATGCGGTCGTCGGTGAGCCCGGTAGTCGTGGGCATACCTCAATATAAATGTGAACGGTGAGCGGCGCGCGGGGTGGTCAGGCCGGGCTCATGCCGCCCCGGCTGGGAGACGGCTCCGTGACCACCCTGCGCACCGCGCACCGCCCACCCTTCATCGCTGGCCGTCATCCGGTATCGCCGGCGCCGCCACCGTCGTCTCCCGCTTCGGCTTGGCCGTGTCGATGGGCGCCAGGTTGGCGTTCCGCAGCAGCTGGTTGAGCTGGGCCACGTCGGCGCCAATCACCGCTTCCACCACGTCGAGCTGCCTCTGCAGCAGCGTGTCGAGATGGTGGAACACGTCGTACGATTGCGCCGTGGGCGGCGCCTCCGCGCGCCCCACGACCCCCATCAGCGCCGCCAGCTTGTTGTTCAGCTTGATGGGGTAGTTGAGGGGATCCTGGTTGCTCCGGTTCCGGACCTGGTAGATCTCCTCTTCCGGTGCGCTCAACTTGGTTTTCACCGTGCCGCCCAGGCGCGTGATCGCGGGATCGCTGCTCTGTTTCAGCCGATCGTCCACTTGTGACTTGACGTTCCGCACCCGGACCACCGCCTCGTTGGCGTCGCTCACCCGGTCGCGGATCTTGATCGCGAAGTCGAACTGCTCCTGGAGTTGCGCCACGGTCACCTTCCCCTCGAGGCGCGGATCGATCTTGAGCTCGAACTCCTGCGTCTGGGTCACGGCCCCCACCCGCAGGCGCACCTGATACCGCCCCGGCGCCGCGATCGGGCCGGCGTTCCCGGCTGCCCAGAAGATCCGGCCCTCGAACTCGGTGTACCCGGGATACCGCAGGTTCCAGGTGAAGCGTTGGGACCCGGCCTTCGCCGACGGCCGCTGCGGGCCGCCGCCGCCAAAGAACCCGAACTCGAAGGCCGGCGCCGGACGCTCGGGGTCGGTCTTCTGGCCGGATCCACGCCGCGCACCGGGTCCGAGGGGTCGAACAGGTGCACGTTGGCCGACGCCACCTGGGGGCCCATCTGCCGCAGCGGCCCGATGTCGTACATGATCCAGAAGGCCCGCCCGTGCGTCGCGATGACCAGGTCGTTCTCCGTCACCCGGAGATCGCTCACCTGCGCGTCCGGGAGATTCTGGGTCAGCCGCTGCCAGTTGGCCCCGTCATTCCACGACAGGTACACCGTGTGCTCGGAGCCCGCGTACAGGAGGCCCGGCCGCTTGGGGTCCTCGCGGACGGCCCGCACGAAATCGTCGTCCGCAATCCCGTTCACGATCTTGGTCCAGGTGGCGCCGTAGTCGGTGGTGCGCCACACGTACGGCCGCCGGTCGTTCTCCACCAGGTACCGAATCCCGGCCAGGTACGCCTTGCCGGCGGTGGTGGGTGACGCCTCGATGGTGTTGATCCGCACGAACGGCGGCGCGTCCTTGGGCGTGATGTTCTGCCAGGTCTTGCCACCGTCCCGGGTGACGTGCACCAGCCCGTCGTCCGACCCGGCCCAGATGACGTTGGCGTCATGGTGGTCCGGCGCCAGCGCGAACACCTCGGCGTAGGTCTCGACCCCGGTTTGGTCCTTGGTGATCGGCCCGCCCGAGGCGCCCATCGTGGTGGGATCGTGGCGGGTGAGATCGGGGCTGATGCGCTCCCAGCTCTGGCCTTCGTTGGTGGACTGGAAGACGTGCTGGCTGCTCACGTACAGCACGTTGGGATCGTGATGCGAGAACACGATGGGGAAGGTCCACTGGAACCGCTCGCGGATGTCGGACGACGAGTGGCCCATGGGGTTCTCGGGCCACACGTTGATCACGCGCTCCTGGCCGGTCGCGTAGTCGAACCGGGTGAGGAGGCCGCCGTAGGATCCCGCGTAGAAGATGTTGGGGTTGGCGGCGTGGTTGGCGATATGGCCGCTCTCCCCGCCGCCCGGCGCGAAGAACAGGTTGCCCGATCCAAAGCCCTGCTCGCCCAGGTGGTTCCAGCCCTTATGGGTCACGCACGCCGTGCTGTTGTCCTGCTGAGCGCCGCACACCAGGTAGGGCTGGTGGTGTGACGTGATCACCCGGTAGAACTGAGCCGTGGGGAAGTCCTGCTCGGTCCACGACTCCCCGCCGTTGAATGACACGTTGGCGCCGCCGTCGTTGGCATTGATCATCCGATGGGGATCGTTCGGCGCGATCCACAGGTCGTGGTTGTCGCCGTGCGGCACCCGGATCCCCTGATAGGTCTTGCCCGCGTCGCGCGAGCGGTAGAACCCGGTGTTCAGCACGTACATGACGTCCGCGTTCCTCGGATCGGCGTAGATCCGGGTGTAATAGAAGGCCCGCTGCCGGAGGCGCCGTTCGTCGTTCACCTTGGTCCAGGTGGCGCCGGCGTCGTCCGAGCGGAACACGCCGCCGGAGTCGTGCTCCATGATGGCGTACACCCGCCACGGGGCCGGAG
The DNA here is from genome assembly GCA_016180765.1 of Gemmatimonadota bacterium. GTDB lineage: Bacteria > Gemmatimonadota > Gemmatimonadetes > Gemmatimonadales > GWC2-71-9 > JACPAP01. The sequence goes on along the minus strand of JACPAP010000223.1, from coordinate 3,816 downwards.
GCGAGATCGTCACCCCGATCTTGCCGTAGACGCCGGCTTGCGGCAGGCCGGGCCGGCGGCTGATCTCGGTCCAGGTCTCGCCGAAATCGGTGCTCTTGTACAGGCCGCTCCCCGGACCGCCGGAGGACATGCCCCACGACTTGCGCCACGCCTCCCACAGCGCGGCGTACATCACGGCCGGGTTGTTGGGGTCTACGGTCAGGTCCACGGCGCCGGTCGCCGGGTCGCGGAACAGCACCTTGCGCCAGGTCTCGCCGCCGTTGGTGGACTTGAACACGCCCCGGTCCGGACTGGGGGCCGAGTGGACGCCGAGGGCCGCAACCCACACCATGTTGCAGTCGGTGGGGTGAATCCGGATCCGGCCGATGGACTGGGTCTCTCTGAGCCCCATGTGCTTCCAGGTCTTCCCGGCGTCGATGGATTTATAGACGCCGTCGCCCTGCATGATGTTGCCGCGGAGCTCGGTCTCGCCCATCCCCACGTACACCACGTCCGGGTTGGCCTCGCACACCGCCCCCGCGCCCACCGACGAGCTCTTGATCTGCCCGTCCGTCACCGGGCGCCAGTTCTGGCCGCCGTCCGTCGTCTTCCACACGCCGCCGCCGGTAGCGCCGAAGTAGTACTCCATGGGCCGCGTGCGGCTCCCCGCCACGGCCTGGGATCGGCCACCGCGATCCGGGCCGATGTTTCGCCATTGGAGCGCGTCGTAGAGTCTGGGGTCGTACTGTTGCGCGATCGCCCCGCGGGCCGGCACCAGGCCGGCCGCGAGCGCCACGAGAGTGGTGATTCGGGACATCGTCGGGACTCCGAAGAGCTGCGGATGAATCGTGGAAACCAGCAGGAACGGAAGATGTTACTCCGGGGCGCACACCCTCGCCAGGGTGGCGTTTCGACCCACCAGAGTTACCCTGGCCTCGCGGCTCGGTAGCGCTTGTCTGGACTTGCGAGGTCTCCGCGTAGCCAGGTTTCGCTACGCCAACGAGAGCCGAGGGTTTCGCGATCCTCGGCTCTCTGGTTTCCAGCCTCCCCTACTGCAACACCCCACCCAGATTCACCACCATGCTTCCCGTCACCGCCCGCCCTCCAGTTCTATCCCCGCCGCGGGGTCGCAAATAGGGGCCACGCCCCTCGCGTCTGGCGGGCCGCGTCCGGTCGCGTAGGTTGAGCACTATCCCGGCACACTGAGGAACGCCGATGCGACTGGTGACCGTTCTAGTTCTCTCCGTTGTCCCGTGGCCGGCGCCGGCGCAGAGCGTCGAGGTCCACGAGGCCACGATCTCCGATCTCCAGGCCACCATGGCGCGCGGCGACGTGACGGCGGTCCAGCTGGTGGACGCCTATCTCGCCCGCATCCGGGCCTACGACCAGCAGGGCCCGGCGCTCAACGCCATCATTCGGTTGAATCCGAGGGCCCGCGACGAAGCGGCGGCGTTGGACGCCGAGCGCCGGACTCGCGGGCCGCGCGGGCCGCTGCACGGGATCCCGGTGATTCTCAAGGACAACTTCGATACCGCGGACCTGCCCACCAGCGGCGGTTCCATCGCGCTGGCGAGCGCGGTGCCGCCGGCCGACGCGTTCGTGGTGAAACGCCTGCGAGCGGCGGGCGCCATCATCCTGGGCAAGGCCAACCTGCATGAGCTGGCCGCGGGGATCACCACCATCAGCTCGCTCGGCGGGCAGACCCGGAGCGCCTATGATCCCCGGCGCTGCCCCGGCGGCTCGAGCGGCGGCACCGGTGTGGCGATCGCCGCGAGCTTCGCGGCGGTCGGCTGGGGCACCGATACGTGCGGCTCGATTCGCATCCCGGCCGCCTATGGGAGCCTCTTCGGCTTGCGACCGACGCAGGGGTTGGTGAGCCGGAGCGGGATCATCCCCCTCTCCCACACCCAGGACATCGCCGGGCCCCTGGCCCGCACCGTCACGGACCTCGCGATCGCGCTGGACGTGACCGTGGGACCCGACCCGGCCGACACGGTCACCCGGCGGCTGGGCGATCGCCCGGTGCCCCGTTTCGTCGCCGCGCTCTCTCCTAACGCGCTGCAAGGCGCGCGGCTCGGCGTCCTCACCAACTACTTCGCCGACACCGACGGTGACGTGGCCCGCGTGATCCGCTTGAACGTCGATGCGATGAAGGCCCGGGGCGCTCAGGTGGTGGACGTCACCATTCCCGACCTCGATAGCCTGATTGCGGGCACCCGGGCGGTCGACCTGGAAACCAAGTTCGACCTGCTGGATTACCTGGCCCGGAACCCAAACGCGCCGGTGCGCTCGTTGAGTGAGATCGTCGCGCGGGGTCTGCACCACGCCGCGCTCGACGCTCGGTTCCGCAGGGCGGACACCGTGTCGGCGCGAGGCGGCGAGGCGCACCGCGCGGTGCTGGCCAAGCAGCGTCTGGCACGCGATCGCATCGCCCGCGTCCTGGACAGCCTCCGCCTGGACGCGCTGGTCTATCCCACCATGCGCCAGGAGCCCGCCTTGATCGGGCAATCCCAGGCCGGCTCTACCTGCCAGTTGAGCGGGGGGACGGGTCTCCCCGCGCTCACCCTGCCGGCCGGATTCACCCGGGCGGGCCTGCCCGTTGGTCTCGAGCTGCTGGGACGATCGTGGTCGGACGAGCGGCTGGTCGCGCTGGCCTACGCGTTCGAGCAATCGGGACCGCGCCGCCGGCCGCCGCCCGCCACCCCTCCGCTGGTGAACGGCCGCGCCCCGGCGCCCACGGAGTTCAACGTCACCGCGGTTCCGGCCAACCCGGCGTCGGCCGTCCGGGCCCATGCCCGGTTCCTGATGGACCTGTCGCGATACGAGCTTCGGTACGACATCCGGGTTTCCGGGGTCTTCGCCGACCGCGTATCCGCGGTCGCCCTCCTGCGCGCCGACTCGGCGGGCCCCGGGCCCGTGGTCCATCGACTCACCGGCCCGGGAACCATGGCCGCCTCCGGTACGGTGTCGCTCACCGCTGGCGACGTCGCGGCGCTCCGTGAGGGGCAGTACGCCCTGACGCTGTTCACCTCCGACCAACCCGCCGGCGCCGCGCGGGCGCGCATCGAGACGCCACGCTGAGTGTACCAGCGCCTCTTCGCCTGGGGTCTGTCCAAGGGCGGCGCGGCCCACGAGCGGCTCATCCAGCAGCGGAAACGCGAGCTCCTGGCGCAGCTCCACGGTTCCGTCCTCGAGATTGGGCCCGGGACCGGCGCGAACCTCGGCTACTATGCGCCGTCGGCCCGGCTGACCGGGATCGAGCCCAACCGGCACATGCATAAGTACCTGCGCCGCGAGGCGGAGCGCCTGGGCCGGGAGATCGAGATTCTCGATGGCACCGCGGAGCGGCTCGACCTCGCGGATGCCAGCGTGGACGGCGTGGTGAGCACGTTGGTGCTCTGCTCCGTGGCCGATCAGCAGGCGGCGTTAGCGGAGGTGCTGCGGGTCCTTCGCCCGGGGGGACGCTTCGTCTTCGTGGAGCACGTCGCCGCACGGCAGGGCACCTGGCGCCGCCGGGTGCAACGCGCCGTCCGGCCGGTGTGGAGCGTGCTGGGCGACGGCTGCCGGCCCGACCGGGAGACGTGGCGTGCGATCGAGCTGGCCGGGTTTTCCGCGGTCGTGTGCGACCACTTCCACCTGCCGGTCCCGGTCGTCTGGCCGCACGTCGCGGGATGGGCGGTGAAATGATGCCATCCCGTGGGCGCAACGCCCCGGGGCGACCCGCTATCTAGTGTCTGACTTGAAACTCTGTTCGTTGTGATTGTCGCGTAGTAAAAGAGTGACGCATTCGGGGATGGTGTTCTCGCGATCGTGAAGTAGGTTGGGGTATCGCGACTC
>JACPAP010000222.1 GCA_016180765.1 Gemmatimonadota bacterium | reverse complement strand
TCCAGGTGCCGCCGCTCCGGGAGCGACGGGGGGACATTTCCGTCCTGGTGGAGCACTTCAGGGCGGAGTTGACCCGGGCGGCCGGGGTCGGCGCCAAGCGCTTCAGCGCGGACGCGGTGCAGGCCCTCAGCGCCCGGGACTGGCCCGGCAACGTGCGCGAGCTCAAGAACGCGGTCGAGCGCCTGCTCATCCTGGCCCCGGCTGACTCGGTCAGCGCCGGCGACGTGGCCGCGTTGGTCGGCGGGCCGTCCGAGAGCCCGCTCGCAACCCTGCTCCAGGCTTCCACGTTCGAAGGGTTCAAGGAAGAAGCCGAGCGCGCTTTTCTGGTGGCGAAGCTGGCGGAGAACGGCTGGAACGTGAGCGAAACGGCGCGCAAGCTCGAGATGCCGCGGAGCAACCTTTACAAGAAGATCGAGCGGTACGGATTGCAGCGGGAGGCGGCTCCCGAGTCTTCCACCTGAGGACGGGCGGTTACCTGGACGATGAGCGCGTGGGTGGGTCCCGAAGGGCGCGTTAGTGCCACGGCCCTGCGCTCCAATTCACCGCCGGCGGAAGCACTACAGCGACCGGAGGGACCCGCCCACGCTCTCATCGCCTAGGTCTAGTCGCCGAACTTGAGCCCCTGCGCGAGCGGCAGGTCCGTGCTCCAGTTGACCGTGTTGGTCTGTCGCCGCATGTAGAGCTTCCAGGCGTCTGACCCCGACTCGCGTCCCCCGCCGGTTTCCTTCTCGCCGCCGAACGCGCCGCCGATCTCCGCGCCGCTGGTTCCGATGTTGACGTTGGCGATGCCACAATCGCTTCCCCGCTGCGAGAGGTACCGCTCGGATTCCCTGACGTGCTCCGTGAAGATGGCGGAGGAGAGACCCTGCGGCACCCCGTTGTGGAGCGCGATGGCCTGGTCCAGCTCGCCCACGGCCTGCTCCGGGGACGACGAGCGCCGCCCGTACCCAACGAGGTAGAGAACCGGGGCGAAGGTCTCTTCCTGGACGATCACGTAGTCATTCCGGGCCGTCGCGATGCACGGGCGCACGTAGTGGCCGCCCGGGTACGCTGGCCCCTCCAGCGGCTCGCCCCCGTACGCCACCTCCCCACCCTCGACCTGGAGTCGCTGGATGGCCCGCTGCATGTCCGCGACGGCTTCTCGCGTCACCAGCGGCCCCATCAGGGTGCGCGGATCGCGGGGATCGCCGATCGTGATGCCCTGATAGGCTTTCACCAGGCGTTCGACCAGCCGCGCCTTGATGGATTCATGGACGATGATCCGGCGGGTGGAGGTGCACCGCTGGCCGGCGGTGCCCACGGCGCCGAAGACAATGGCCCGCACCGCGAGATCGAGGTTGGCGTGCGGGGTCACAATGATGGCGTTGTTGCCACCCAGCTCGAGGATGGTGCGGCCCAGCCGTTTCCCCACGACTTCGCCCACCCGGTACCCCATCTGGCAGCTCCCCGTGGCCGAGACCAGCGGGATGCGCCGGTCGTGCAGCAGCCGCTCGCCCACCGTCGAGCCCTGGCCCACCACCAGCGCAAACAGGGCCGGATCTACGCCGTTCTCCCGGCACACCTGCTCGGCGATCCTGGTCACCGCGATGGCCGAGAGGGGCGTCTTGCTGGCCGGCTTCCAGACCACGCTGTCGCCGCACACCGCGGCGAGGGCGGCGTTCCAGCTCCACACCGCCACCGGGAAGTTGAACGAGGTGATCAGGCCGACCACGCCCAGCGGATGCCATTGCTCGAACATCCTGTGATCCGGGCGCTCCGAGTGCATGCTGAGCCCGTAGAGCTGGCGGGAGAGCCCGGTGGCGAAGTCGCAGATGTCGATCATCTCCTGCACTTCGCCTTCCCCCTCGGCGGTGATCTTGCCCATCTCGAGCGTCACCAGCGCACCCAAGTCCGGCTTCAGTTCTCGGAGCCGGTTGCCCAGCAGGCGCACGGTCTCCCCGCGCTTGGGCGCCGGGACCGTCCGCCAGGCGAGGAACGCGGCGTGCGCGCGGTCCACCACGCGATGGTATTCCTGCTCGGTGACCTGGCGCACGACGGCGATCCGAGAGCCGTCGATCGGCGTGAAGACTTCCAACTCGGGCCCGGACCCGATCCACTCGTCGGCGAAGCCGCCGAGGTTCAGGTCGTCTAGCCCAAGCTTCTCGAGGAACGCGTGGGTTTGGGTCGCGGTCATGGGCGGCACTCAGTTAGGCCCAATTGATGTTAGCCAGGCGGCGGCAGAAGCGGCAGAAGCGGGAGGGGCGGCACCGACGGGGGGCGTCTCTTCGCGCGCTGCCGTCTCGCGCGCGCCGCAGACGAAGAAAGTTTCATGCCCCGCGGCCCCTCCGGCCCGCAGAAATCGGCGCCGTCGCGCAATAGAACTGTGATGTACATCACCCGGATCGACGTTATCGTGGCGCATGCCACATCGGTCGGTAGCCGTGATCCTCAACGTGGGCGGGTCCGCGCTGGACTGGGGGGCACTGGGTGACGTGCCGCAGAGCCGGGTGGTTCGGGCGGAATTCGCCTGTGGCGAACGGGCGGCATGCGTGGCGGCCACCCTCGAGCACGAGTGTCCTCCGGGGGAGCTGGTGGCCGCGCTTCGGCGGTGGGCGGCTGGGCGTGGCTGGTCCGTGACAGTTGCGCCGCTGGAGGGGCCCCGCTAACGTTCGTTACCGATGGCGACGCCTATACCCAAGACGGACGAAGTCCCGTGGAACCCGGTGTCAGGTATCGCCATCGCTTCTGACCCAACCGACACTGTCTTCAAGTCCCGCTGGCCGCTCGGCTCGCGGGACTTGGCCTGATAGCTAGCTCTCGGCGGGGGGATCCGACCGTATGCGGCTCGGCTCGGTCAAGAAGGCGTCGTTCGATGAAGGCTCGCTGGACCAGTATCTCCGCGAAATCAGCCAGTATCCTCTGATCTCCCGCGAAGACGAAGTGGACCTCGCGCAGCGGATCAAGACCGGCTGTCAGGAGTCGCTGGACAAGCTGGTGCGGAGCAACCTGCGGTTCGTGGTCTCGGTCGCCAAGAAATACCAGAACCAGGGCGTAAGCCTCTCCGACCTCATCAACGAGGGGAACCTGGGCTTGATTCGCGCGGCCCACAAGTTCGACGAGACCAAGGGCATCAAGTTCATCTCCTACGCGGTGTGGTGGATCCGACAGGCCATCCTGCAAGCCCTGGCGGAGCAGAGCCGCATCGTGCGGGTGCCGTTGAACCGCGCCGGCACGCTGCATCGGATCGGGAAACGCTCGTCGGCGTTGCTCCAGGAGTTGGGTCGCGAGCCCACCGTGGAAGAAATCGCCGAAGGGATGGACATTTCGGAAGACGAAGTCGCCAAGACGCTCTCCATCTCCCAAAGCCACCTCTCGCTGGACGCTCCGCTCACGCCTGGCGAAGACAACAAACTGCTGGATTACCTCCCGGACACCCAGAACCCAGGCCCCGACGACGAGACCTTCGAGCACGCGCTCACCGAATCCATTGAGGAAGTGCTGAGCACGCTCAAGGACCGCGAAGCCAAGATCCTGCGGCTGTACTTCGGCCTGGACGGCCAGGAGCCCATGACGCTGGAGGAAATCGGCTCCATGCTGGGGATCACGCGGGAGCGGGTGAGACAGATAAAAGAAAAAGCCCTCGCCCGTCTCCGTCATGTGAGTCGCGCCCGGGCGCTGGAGAGCTTCCTCTTCTAAACCGGGAAACGGGAAAGGGGAGCAGGGAAAGGTTGGTCCGAAGAGTCCACCCTTTCCCCTTTCCCTTTTCCCGTTTCCCACCTTTAATTCATCTCCATGGCCGGTCAATCATCGTTCGACGTCTCCACCGGCGCCGATCTCCAGGAAGTGGACAACGCCGTCAACCAGGCGATGAAGGAGGTCGGGCAGCGCTACGACTTCAAGGGGTCGCACTGCGGCATCCAGTTCGACCGGGCGAAGGCGACGCTCACGCTGGAAGCGGACGACGACTTCCGTATGCGGGCCCTGTTCGACGTGCTGCAGGCCAGGCTCATCAGGCGTGGAGTCCCGTTGAAGAACCTGACGGTAGGCGACATCACGCCCGCGGCCGGCGGCCACGTGCGGCGCGTGCTGACCCTCACGCAGGGCATTCCCACCGACACCGCCAGGGCGATCGTCAAAGCCGTCAAGGAACGAACTTTCAAGAAGGTGCAGATCGCCATCCAGGGGGATGAGCTGCGCGTGACCAGCCCGTCGAAGGACAACCTCCAGGAGGTCATCGCGTTCCTGCGGGGGCAGGACTTCGGGATCCAGCTCACCTTCGGCAACTACCGCTCGTGACGTTCCAACGCATCGCCGGTGTCATCGTCACGCGCGGTGGCCTGTATGGTGCGTGCTGCCGAGCGTTCCAGACCACTCGCCCAACCACGTTGGAACGTCACTCGTGAAGCTCGGCGTCATTTCGCTCGGCTGCGACAAAGCGACGGTAGACTCCGAGCGGCTGGTGGGCGAGCTGGTGGGCCACGGGGCGCAGGTCATTCCCGAGGTGGACGGCGCTGACGTTGTCCTGATCAACACCTGCGGGTTCATTGACGCGGCCAAACGCGAGTCCATCGACGCCATCCTGGACGCCACGAAGTTGAAGGCGGAGGGGGCGGTCAAGGCGGTCGTGGTGGTCGGCTGCCTGGTGCAACGCTACCGCGAGGAGCTGGCCCGCGAGATCCCGGAGGTGGATCTCTTTCTCGGCTTCAGCGACCTTCACCGGCTGGTGCCCGAGCTGGCCTCCAAAGGACTGCTGGAGGATCCCGTCGCCCGGCACCCCGGCGTGCGGCAGTACCTCGGCATCGCGCCTCACGTTCGGTACCTCAAGATCTCCGAGGGCTGCGATCACACGTGCGCGTTTTGCGCGATCCCGCTGATGCGGGGTCGCCACCGCTCCGAGCCGCTGGAGCGCCTGGTGCGAGAGGCCCAGTTGCTGGAAGACCAGGGCGCCAAGGAGATCAACCTGGTGGCGCAGGACCTGGCGCACTACGGCCGCGATCTGGGCCGGGATGGTCCCAAGCTACCCGATCTCCTGGAGGCGTTGCTAGGCGGGACCGCGGTGCCGTGGTTCCGTCTGCTCTATGTCTATTCCGCCGGACTCACGGCGCGGCTGCTGGAGTTGATGGCGACCGAGCGGCGGGTGGTACCATACATCGATATCCCGATTCAGCACGCCTCCGACCGCATGCTGGAACGGATGCGACGTCCCGAGCGCCAGGCGACGATTCGCGAGAAGGTGGCGCTGCTCCGTGACGCCGTGCCGGAGATCGCCGTTCGCACCACTGCCATCGTGGGCTTCCCAGGCGAGACCGACCACGACTTCCAGGAGCTGTGCGATTTTGCCGAGGAGATCGGGTTCGAGCGCCTGGGGGTGTTCACCTACTCCGAGCAAGAGGGGACCCGCGCCGCCCAGTACCCTGACGACGTCCCCGACCAGGTCAAGCGGGCCCGCCAGGAGGAGCTGACCGAGATCCAGCGCGCCATCTCCGGGGAGCGCCTGGCGCGCTACCTGGGAAAGACCACCGAGGTCCTGGTGGATCGGGTCGCCGACCCGGACGGCGACGGCGCGACGCACGTGGGGCGCGTCATGTGGCAGGCCGACGACGTCGACGGCGTGACCTATGTCGCGCAGGGCGGGTGGGCCCGGCCGGGCGAGTTCGTGACCGCCACGCTGGTGGACAGCGAGGACTACGACTTTCACGCCGTGGCGGTCGGCGGTCGGCAGTCGGCTATCGGCTGATGCCGGTGCCCCGGCCGACCGCCGACAGCGCGGGCGGCTCCCGCGTCCTGCAACAGCGCGCCGAGCGGGTAATGCCCGGCGGGGTGAACTCGCCGGTGCGCGCGTTCAAGGCGGTGGGCGGCGATCCGATCTTCGTGCGCGCCGCCCACGGCGCCATCCTCGAGACCGTTGAAGGGGAGCAACTCACCGATTACGTGCTGTCCTGGGGGCCGCTGCTCCTGGGGCACGACCATCCCGCCGTCCGGAGCGCGATCCGGGAGGCGCTGGCCCGGGGCACTTCGTACGGGTTCTCGCATCCCGCGGAAGTGGAGCTGGCGGAGCTGGTGGCGGAGATGGTGCCATCGGTCGAGATGGTGCGGTTGGTGAACAGCGGGACCGAAGCGACCATGGCGGCGGTCCGACTGGCGCGCGCCGCTACCGGCCGCGACCTGATTCTCAAGTTCGACGGCGGCTACCATGGGCACGCGGACTCGTTCCTGGTGGCGGCTGGCTCTGGGGTGGCCACGCTGGGGTTGCCGGATAGTCCGGGCGTGCCGGCCGACCTCGCGCGCCTCACGCTGGTCTGCCCGTTCAACGACGCCGGTGCGGTGCGCTCGACGTTCGAGCGCCACCCGAGCCGAATCGCCGCCGTGATCGTGGAGCCGTACCTCGGGAATGCCGGATTCATCCCGCCTCATCCCGAGTTCCTGCCGGAGCTGCGGCGCTTGACCGGCGCCCACGGCGCCCTGCTGATCTTCGACGAGGTGATGACCGGCTTTCGGGTGGACCCGGGCGGGGCGCAGGCTCTGGCCGGGGTGCGGCCCGATCTCACCACGCTGGGGAAGGTGATCGGCGGCGGGCTCCCGGTTGGCGCGTACGGTGGCCGCCGCGACCTCATGCAGATGATCGCGCCGGCCGGCAAGGTGTACCAGGCGGGGACGCTCTCCGGCAATCCCCTGGCCATCGCCGCCGGGCTCGCGACCTTGCGGACGGCGCGAGCCGAGCAGGTGTTCGACGTGGTGGATCAGAGGACCCGGATGCTGGTCGAGGGCCTGCGATCCGCCGCGCGGTCGCTCGATCTGCCCTTCTGGGCCGGGAGCGCCGGCTCCATGTGGGGATTCTTCTTTCATCCGGGCCCGATCAGCAACTTCGCGGAGGCCAAGGCGTCCGACACGGAGCTGTTCCGCCGGTTCCACCGGGCGGCCCGCGAGCGCGGCGTGCTGCTGGCCCCGTCGCCGTTCGAAGCCGCGTTCGTTTCAGCGGCGCACGACGGCCCCATCATTGCCCAGACCGTTGAGCGGCTGGCGGACGCGCTGGCAGCGGCTCGCCGCCGTTAGCGCGCTCGGGGCGGCGGTGGGGGCGTGCGCACGCCCCAAGCCTGAGCGTCCCACCCGGCAGCCCGAGCTCCGGGTCGGTCTCGCCACCGGGGCCCCTCAGGTGACGGTCGGCGGCGCGGGACGGCTGACGGCGTTCGCCGAGGGGGCGGCGGCGCTTCAGATCGACAACCAACCGGTGACGGTCTCCGCGGACGGCCGGGCCGTCGTCGTAGGGGGCAGCACCCCGGGGCGCTACCAGCGGCTCCTGCTGGTCAGCCCGGACCCGGGCGGCGTCGTGGGCGTCAACGGGCGGCGCTACCGGGGCACCGTCGAGCTGCTGGCCCAGGGCGGCGGCGTTAGCGCGGTGAACCGGCTCGGGGTCGAGGACTATCTGCTGGGCGTGGTGAGCGCCGAGATGGGCCGGCGCTCGAGCCGCGAGGCCCCGGCCCTCGCGGCGCAGGCCGTGGTGTCGCGCACCTACGCGCTGAGGAACCGTGGCCGGTTCGGGTCGCAAGGGTTCGACCTCGAGGCCGGCGTCACGGACCAGGCCTACGGCGGCGTGGACGCCGAGACGCCGGAGGGCAGCGCCGCCGTGCGGGCGACCACGGGGCTGGTGCTCACCTCCCGAGGCCAGCTCATCACCGCCTTCTTCCATTCCACCTGCGGCTACGCCACCGCGACGCCCGGCGAGGCGTTTCGCGGCGTCGCGGATCTCTCCTACTTGCGGTCGGTGTCCGACCGCCGGCCCGGGAGCGGGGGCGGATACTACTGTGATATCTCGCCGCGGTTTCGGTGGACCGTTGAGTGGGACCAGGTGATGTTGCGCGATATATTACGACGCAACCTGAGCCGGGTGCTGGGCATCTCCGCGGACATCGTCGACGACATACGCGACGTGCGGGTCGCCCACAGGGGCCGCTCCGGGCGCGCGACCGAGGTTCGCATCCGGGTGGGCCAGGGGCAGATTCCGGTGTACGCGCCCGATATCCGCACGGTATTCATGGCGCCGGACGGGCGTCCCCTCGGCAGCACGGCCGTGCAATTGCATCCGGAGCGCGACGGAGATCGGCTGGTCCGGCTGAAGGTGGCCGGCGCGGGCTGGGGGCATGGCGTGGGGATGTGCCAGTGGGGCGCCGTGGGCAGGGCGAGCGCGGGGCAGGACTTTCGGCAGATCGTCGCGGCGTATTTTCCGGGCACCGAGGTCGAGCGCTGGTATTGAGGCAGAAGGCGGACCACATGTCGGGAAACGGGCAACGGGGAAAGGGAAAGGTTGGAGCACAACACGTTTCCCGTTTCCCCTTTCCCGTGTCCCGATCGTGCCTGGTGCTGGCGTTGGCAGTAATGGCGCCCGCCGCCGTCCACGCTCAGGGTTTCCTGGAACAGTTCAGTTATGAGGGGCTCCGCCTTTCCGGCATCGGCGTCGAGATGGGCGGCGTGGTTTCGGACCGGCTCACGGCCGAGCCCAGCCCGGCGCTGCGGGTGGATTATGGCGTGCTCGCGCCGCGGCTCCGCGTGATGTTCGGCGCCAGCTACTTCCGCGGCGAGTTCAACCAGGACGAGATCACCAGGTTCGCGCAGCGGCTGCGGCGGGTGGTGCGGGATCCCACCGGCGACTTCGTGATTGATGTGGGCTCGATCACCTGGTCCCAGCTGGAGATCGACGGGGACCTCCAGTATCTGTTCCCGGCGGATCGGGTGCGGACGTACCTCGGGCTCGGGATCGGCGTGCACCTGCGCGACGGCGACGGGACGGCGATCGAGGGGACCTTTGTGGAGGACGCGCTCGACACCATCGCCGCCGGCGTCAACCTCTCGACCGGGGTAGAAGTGGCGCTGGTGGCGCACCTGGCCGCCACGGTGGACCTGCGCGGGGCGTTGACCAGCGAGCTGCGGCTGGCGTCCGCCCGCGGCGGGCTGGTGTACCGGTTTCCGGCCCCCACGCCGCGATGAGCGACGCGCTGCGGGTGGGCGTGGTAGGCGCCGGGGCGATCGCCCAGGTGGCGCACCTGCCGGCGCTGGCGCGCCTGCGGGACCTGCGCGTGGTGGGCATCTGCGACAACGACCTCTCCAAGGCCCACGCGGTCGCCTCGCGGTTCCAGATTCCCACGGTGTACGAGGATATCGAGGAGCTGCTGCCGGAGGCGCAGCCCGAGGTGGTGGCGATCTGCACGCCCAATCACCTGCACGACGTGCACGTGCAGGCAGCGCTCTCGGCCGGGGCCCACGTGCTGTGCGAACGCCCGCTGGCTCTCTCCGCGGTGGGGGTGGAGCGGATCCGGGCGGCGGCCGAGCGGGCGGGGCGGGTGGTGATGGTGGGGATGAACCACCGCTTCCGGAGCGACGTGCAGGCGCTGCGCGGCTTCCTCAAGAGTGGGGACCTGGGCGAGGTGGTGGGCGTGCGGGGCGGATGGTACATGTTCCGACCCATGGGTCCTTCGGGGAACTGGCGGCAGCAGCGGCGCCAGGCTGGCGGGGGCGCGATGCTGGATCTCGGCATCTCGCTGATCGACCTGTCGCTCTGGCTCACCGGCTGCCCCGCGCCGCGCGTGGTCAGCTCGGTGCTCAAGCTGCAGCCGTCTCGCGACGAGGTGGAGGAGGCTGGCTGCGTGCTGATCGTGTGCGACCAGGGGCTCTCCATCTTCGTGGACGTGGCCCGCCGCTACGTGGGCGATCACGAGCGGTTCTGGCTCGACGTCATGTGCTCCAAGGGCTCGGGCAGCATTCACCCGCTCCGGATCTTCCGCGAGCTGCACGGCTCTCCGGTGAACGTCACGCCCAGTGGCGCCGCCGGGCGGGAGGACGCGTTCACCACGTCGTACCGGTCGGAATGGGCGCACTTCCTGGCCATGGTGCGAGGGGCCGTGCCCCGGCCGGATCTGTCGGACCAGGTGCTGCTCCACCGCACGCTCGAGGCGGTGTATCAGTCCGCGGGCCAGGGCCGCGACGTGACCTTGTGAGGGCGCTCGTGCCGTTCCAACTTGCGGCCCCGGGCACGGGGATCTGGGCGCGCTGGTGAATAAAGTTGGAACGGCACTGGCCCTGCCGCGTAGCGACTGGGTCCTCGTCGCCGCCGGCTCCCTGTTGCTGCCGCTCGCCTATCCTCCGTTTCATCTCTTCGTTCCGTCGTTCGTGTGTCTGGTGCCCGCCGTCTGGTTGCTCGTTGCCGGAGAGACGGACCCGCGGCCGCTCCGGCGCCAGCTGGTCCAGGGGCTCTGGTTCGGGCTTCTCAGCAATGGGCTGGTGCTGTACTGGATGGTCGTGGCCCTCTGGCACTTCACGCCGCTGTCGGCCCTGGGATACGGGGCGTCGATCGCCGTCCTGGCGCTCTGGAGCGCCGGGCTGTTCGCGGTGGCCGGCTGGGTGCGGCGGCGAACCGGCATCGGCCTGCTGGTGACGGTCCCCGTGCTCTGGACCGCCGTGGAGTGGGCGGTGGGCCACCAGGGTGACGTCAGATTCCCCTGGCTGGGGTTGGGAACGTCGCTCACCCGGTTTCCCGTGGTGGTGCAGATCGCCGACGTGGTGGGAGCGCGCGGCGTGACCTTCCTGCTCGCCCTGGCCAACACCGCGTTGGCGCTGGCGTGGCTGGCGCGCCGGGAGCGCGTGCGCGCCATGCGACTGGCGGGCGGTGTCCTGGTGGGGCTGGCGCTGGCGGCGGCGTACGGCGCCGTCCGGATGCGCACCCTGGTGCTCCGGCCCATCGGCCGCGTCGCCGTGACCCAGCCCAATGTCGGGTTCGACGAAAAATGGCGGGCGGACCAGGATTCCCTGGTAGACGAGCTGTTGCGGCTTTCGACGGATGTGATCCGCGAGACCCAGCCCCAGCTGGTCGTCTGGCCGGAGGCTGCGGTCCCGGGGTACTTCCTCAACCGCCCCCACTGGGAGGCACTCATCCAGGCCCACGCGGCGGAAACCGGGGTGCCTCTGATACTCGGCGGGCTGGACGCGCGCCGCCGGGCCGGTGGGTGGGACTACTACAACGCCGCGTTCGTGTACCAGGCGGACGGCCGCCGCGCTCCGGAGCCGCCGTATCACAAGAACTACCTGGTGCCGATCGTGGAGCGCGTGCCGTTCGTCAACCCCCGGTGGTTCGGCAACCTCCGATGGTTCGG
>JACPAP010000221.1 GCA_016180765.1 Gemmatimonadota bacterium | reverse complement strand
CGAAGAGTTGGCCCAAGCCCGAGAAGCCGCTCGCGCCGCGCTTGAGCGGCACACCGACGCTCAGCGGGACTTCGAGCGGGTGCAGCGCCTCTTGCAGGGCGGAGCCGTGTCGCAGGAGGCATACGACAAGGTGCAGCTCGCCCTCGAAGTAGCGACCAGCCAGCGGGATCAAGCGGCGCAACAGCTGAGGCTGGTGGAGACCGGCCCGCGCCCGGAGCGCATCGCGGCGCAACGGGCGGCCGTGGCCCAGGGGGCGGCGGCGGTACGGCAGGCGGAGGCCACGCTCGCCAACGCCGTGATCACCGCTCCGTTCGACGGCGTGGTCACGGTGCGAGACCGCCAGCCGGGCGAGACCGTGGGCGCCGGGGCCCCGGTCCTGACGGTCATGAACCTGGCGGATCGCTGGGTGCGGATCTACATCCGCGAGGACCGGATTGGAGCGGTGCGGATCGGCCAGCCCGCCGTGATCCGGGCGGACACTTATCGCGGGAAACAATACGGCGGGTCGGTCTCGTTCATCTCCAGCGAAGCGGAATTCACCCCCCGCAACGTCCAGACCACCGAGGAACGAGTGAAGCTGGTGTACGCGGTCAAAGTCCGCATCACCGGCGACGCCTCAAACGACCTCAAGCCCGGCATGCCAGCCGATGTACGGCTCGAAATCGGCCCCGTCGCCGGTCAGCGGCAGTAGCGGCAGGAGCCGGAGCAGCGGCAGATGACGCAGCCGGCGATCTCACTGCGCGGCCTGACCCGCCGGTTCGGGGACCTCGCGGCCGTGGACGGGCTGACCTTCGACGTGGTGCCCGGCGAACTGTTCGGCCTGGTCGGCCCGGACGGCGCGGGCAAGACCACCACGCTCCGGATGCTGGCCGGCGTCCTGCGGCCCACCGGGGGAGACGCCCTGGTGGGCGGCGTCAGCGTCGCCCGGGACCCGGAGGGCGTGAAGCACAGAATCGCCTATATGTCGCAGCGCTTCGGCCTCTACACCGACCTCACGGTGCGGGAGAACATCGACTTCTACGCCGATCTGTACCAGGTGCCCGACGCCGAGCGGCCGGCCCGGCTCGAGCGGCTGTATCGGTTCTCCAATCTGGGGAGCTTCGAGCACCGGCTGGCGGGGCAGCTGTCCGGCGGCATGAAACAGAAACTCGGGCTGTGTTGCGCGCTGGTGCATCACCCCGAGATCCTGCTGCTGGATGAGCCCACCTTTGGCGTGGATCCGATTTCCCGCCGCGATCTCTGGCTCATCCTGCACGAAATGGTGGCCCAGGGCGTGACGGTGTTCGTGTCCACGTCCTACCTGGACGAAGCCGAGCGCTGCGACCACGTGGCGCTGCTCAACCGGGGGAAGGTAATCGCCCTGGACCGGCCGGCGGCGCTGCAGGACGGCCTTCAGGGCGAGATGCTGGCGGTGCGGGCATCCGACGGGCGGCGCGCGCTGGCGCTGCTCCGCTCGCTGCCCGGCGTCCGGCGCGCCGCGCTGTTCGGCGACACCATCCACGTCACCCTGGGAGCACGCGAGCGGGACTGGCCGGGCGTCCGCGACGCGCTGGAGCGAGCCGGCGTCGGGCTGGAGGCGACCCACCAGATCGAGCCCGGCCTGGAGGACGTGTTCATGGAGCGGGTGGAGCCGTGACGCTCGCCGTGGAGGTCCGCGATCTCACCCGCGCCTTCGGCGACTTCCTGGCCGTGGACCACGTCACCTTCGACGTCCCGGAAGGCGAAATCTTCGGCTTCCTGGGACCCAACGGCGCCGGCAAGACCACCACCATCAAGATGCTGACCGGTCTGCTGGCGCCCACGTCGGGTGGCGGTCGCGTCGCGGGCTTCGACCTCCGCACCCGGGCGGAGGCCATCAAGCAGCGGATCGGGTATATGTCCCAGCTGTTCTCCCTGTACGCCGACCTGACGGTGGACGAGAACATCGCGTTCTTCGCCGGCCTCTACGGGGTGACGGGATCGAGACTGGCGGAACGGCGGGACTGGGCCCTCGAGATGTCGGGCCTCGGCGACTACCGTGGCCGGCTGACCGGGCAACTTCCGCTCGGCGTCAAGCAGCGCCTCGCGCTGGGCTGCGCCGTCCTGCACCAGCCGCCCATCCTGTTCCTCGACGAGCCGACCTCGGGCGTGGATCCCGTGTCCCGGCGCACCTTCTGGGATTTGATCTACCAGTTCGCCGACCGCGGGACCACCATCTTCGTGAGCACCCACTACATGGAGGAGGCGGAGTACTGCCACCGCCTGGCCCTGATGAACCGGGCCCGGCTCATCGCGCTGGACCGGCCGGCGGCCCTGCGCGCGCGCCTGACGGAGCCCATCCTGGAAATCGCCACCGACCACGGACCGGCCGCGGCCCAGGCGCTTCAGCACGCCCCCGGCGTGATCGAGGCGGCGATGTTCGGGCGCGCGGTGCACGTGGTGGTGGAACACGCCGCGTCCGCCGTCCAGGCGCTCCCGCCGTTCTTGTCCGCCCGCGGGATCACCGCCCACAGCATCACGCCGGTGCACCCCTCCCTGGAAGACGTCTTCGTGTCGTTGGTGCGGCGCGAGGGCGGCGTGGTCGTCGGGTGAAGCTCCCCACCCTCTCGCCGCGCCGTCTGCTCGCCATCGGGCGCAAGGAAGCCCTGCAGCTCCGGCGGGACCCGCGCAGCCTGGTCATGGCGTTCGCCTACCCCGCGCTGATGATCGTCTTCTTCGGGTACGTCATCACCTTCGACATCCGGGATATCAACCTCGCGGTCCTCGACCAGGACCGAACCCCTCGGAGCCGGGAGCTGGTGGAGGCGTTCCAGGCCGCCGGCTACTTCCGCGTGACCGAGCGGCTTTCCCGGTACCAGGACCTCCAACCGTTGCTCGACCGCGGCGCCGTGCGCCTGGCGCTGGTGATTCCTCCCGGTTTCCAGCGCGATCTCGCAGCCGGACGGCCGGCGGCGGTCCAGGCCCTGGTGGACGGAGCCGACGCCAACACGGCGGCCATCGCGCTCAACTACGCCGGCGCCATCGTGACGGCCTATTCCGCCCGGGTGGCCCTGCGCGCCGCCCAGCAGCGCGCGCCCGTGGTGCCGCAGAGTCGCGTGTGGTACAACGAGACCCTCGAGAGCAGCAACATGATCGTGCCCGGCCTGGTGGCGGTGATCATGATGGTCATCGCGGCCATGCTCAGCGCCCTGACCGTGGCCCGCGAATGGGAGCGCGGCACCATGGAGCAATTGGCCGCCACCCCGGTGCACCGGGTCGAAGTGATTCTGGGCAAGTTGCTGCCATACCTCGGTATCGGGCTGGTCGACGTCGTGGCCGCGGTGCTGGTGGGCCAGCTCCTGTTCCAGGTGCCGTTTCGCGGGAGTCCCGTGCTGCTGATCGGGTTGGCTACGCTGTTTCTCATCGGGGCGTTGGGGCTCGGTATCTTCATCAGCGCCGCGGTCAAGTCGCAGCTGCTCGCCACGCAGACCTCGCTCCTGGCGACCTATCTCCCCTCGCTGCTGCTCTCGGGCCTCATCTTCGACCTGGCCAGCATGCCCTTGGTCCTGCGGCTCATCTCGCACCTGGTTCCAGCCCGCTACTTCATCGTGGTGCTCCGCGGGATCTTCCTGAAGGGCGTCGGCGTCGGCGTGCTGTGGACCCAGGGACTCGCCATGATCGCGTTCGCCGTGGTGGGACTCACGCTGGCGGTCCGCTCCTTCCGCAAGGAGATCGCGTGAGCCTGCCCGCGCTCGACCCCGGCCGCCTGGGGCAGCTCCTGCGCAAGGAATTCCGCCAGATGCTGAGAGACCCGCGGGCCAAGCGCCTGCTCTTCATCGCGCCGATCGTGCAACTCCTCATCTTCGGCTATGCCGCCACCACGGACGTGCGCAACGCCAAGACCTTCGTGGTGGACCACGATCGCTCGTCCGACTCGCGCCGGCTCATCGCCGCCCTCACCGCCTCAGGGTACTTCCGGGTGACGGGCGCAAGCGAGCGCCCGGCAGACCTGATCGCCGCGCTCGACCGCGGCGACGTGTTGATGGGCATCGAGATTCCACGAGGTTTCGCCGCCGACCTCGGGGCGGGACGCCAGGCCTCGGTGCAGCTGCTGGTGGACGGCAGCACCGCCAACACGGCCAACGTGGCGCTGGGCTATGCCACCCGGATCATTTCCCGCTTTGGGCTGGAGCGCGGCGCCGAGGTGGCCGCCCGGGCCGGGGCTGCGGTCCCGCCGGCGGGCGTGGACTTCCGGGCGCGCGCCTGGTACAACGCCAACCTAGAGAGCCGCGTCTACAATGTCCCCGCCGTTATGGGCACCATCGTGATGCTGATGAGCTTGATGCTCACGTCCCTCGCGGTGGTGCGGGAGCGCGAGATCGGTACCCTCGAGCAGCTCATGGTGAGCCCGCTCAAGCCGCTTGAGCTCATCGTCGGCAAGACGCTCCCGGCGGTGGTCGTCGCCTTCCTGGATTTGATTCTCGTCACCGGCGTGGCCTTACTGTGGTTCGGGATTCCCTTCCGCGGGAGTGCGCTGGTGCTGATCGTCTCCAGCGTGTTTTACATCCTCTCGGGACTCGGCGTGGGCCTGCTGATCTCCACGGTGTCGAATACCCAGCAGGAAGCCTTCATGTCCATGTTCTTCTTCTTCTTCCCGGCGATCATCCTGTCGGGCTTCATGTTCCCGGTGGAGAACATGCCGGTGGCCATCCAATACATCACCCTCCTGGACCCGATCCGTCACTACCTGGTCGTCGTGCGCGGGGTCTTCTTACGGGGCGCCGGCTGGTCGGTGCTCTACCCGCAGATCCTGATCCTGCTGGTCATGGGGGTGACGGTCCTCGGATTCGCCACGACGCGGTTCCGAAAGACGGTGGCATAGGGTGATCCCGCGGCGAACCCGGAGTTGCGATCCTGCGATTCCTCTCTGGTGTCGAGGGTTGCGATACCGTATGTTTTTCTGCGCATGGCCGACAGCCCTCTCCACACGATCCGCGACGTCGCTCGCGAGCTCGGCCTCCCGGAGTCCACGGTTCGGTATTATCGCGATGCCTTCTCCGCCTATCTCCCGTCGGTGGGCACCGGCCGGCGGCGCCGGTACCCCGCCGAGGCCATTCCCCTGCTGCGGCTGGTGGCCGAGGGGTACGCCCAGAACCGCCCCAGGGCGGAGATCGAGCAGGCGCTGAGCGAGTCCCTGGGCGCCTCGAGTGGCGGCAAACCCGCCACTGCCATCGCGCCGCAGGGCTTCGGCGGCAACGCCCATCGGGACGAGTTGCTGGCCACGGTCCTCGATGGCGAGCGGGAGCGCCGCGAGGTCATGTGGCAAATGGCGCGGGAACTGGTTCGCCTGGGCGAGGCGATTGAGCGCCAGCACGTGATCTTGAGCCGGTTCGCCGAGGTGGTGACGCCCCCGGATCGTGCGCTCGCCGCGCCGGCGGCGGCAGAGGCGGTAGCTCGCTCAAGCATGTCCTCTGCCGCTTCTGCCGCCCCTGCCGCCCAGGGTGAACTCGACCAGCTGCGCCAAGAGCTAGCTCGCGAGCGGGGCGGTGTGGCGCCGCGGCGCGGGTTGTTGGGGAGGCTTCTCACCCGTGACGACGAGCCACGCCGCTGAGGGGGCCCCAACCGGTCGCGTGATCTACGCCTGGCGGCAAGAGCGACGAGCCGACCGCCGCCGGATGATCCGGCGCCATCTTCTGGCGCGGGGCATCCGCGATCCCCGCGTCCTCGCCGCCATGGCGTGGGTCCCCCGCGAGCGGTTCGTGGCTCCGGCACAGGCTCGGCGCGCCTACGACGACGCTCCCCTTCCCACCACCCACGGCCAAACGATTTCCCAACCCTACATCGTCGCCTTGATGACCGCGGAGGCGGGCCTCTCCCGCCGCTCCCGGGTCCTGGAAATCGGCACCGGGACCGGCTACCACACCGCTGTCCTGGCGAAGCTGGCGGATTTCGTATGGACCGTGGAGCGGGTGCCCGAGCTGTCCCAGGATGCGGCCCACCACCTCGCCCAGCTGGGCATTACCAACGTCGTCTTCGTGGTGGGCGACGGCGCCCAGGGCTACGCGCCGGTCGCGCCGTATCACGCCATCGTGGTGTCGGCGGCCGCGCCCGCCGCCCCGCCTCGCCTGCTCAACCAGCTCGATCTGTGGGGCCGCCTGGTGATTCCGGTCGGGGATATTGGCCTGCAGGAACTCATGGTGTACCGGCGCACGCCCACCGGCTTCGACGCGCACAGCGCCGGACCCTGCCGCTTCGTGCCGCTGCTCTCCCCGGCGGCGTTCGACGAGTGACGTTCCAACTTGAGGCGGCTGACGCATTCGATCGGGCCCGGGAGCCTCTGCCCCTCCGCCGGTGCCCTACGGCCATCGGGCGGATCAAGTTGGAACGGCACGAGCCGTGACCGGCGCACCGCTGCTGGGCGCGCATGTTTCCGTGGCTGGCGGCATCGAGCGCGCGCCGCAGCGCGGGGCGGCGATCAACGCCACGGCCATTCAAGTGTTCACCAAGACGCCCAACCAGTGGCGCGAGCGGCGCATCGGGGCACGGCAGGCCGCGAGGTTCCGGGAGGCGCTCCTCCGGCACCGGATCCGCGCGGTCGTCGCCCATGATGCCTACCTGATCAACCTGGCCTCCCCCGACCCGGGCTTGCGCGCCCGATCCATCCGTGCGTTCCAGGCCGAGCTCGAGCGCTGTCGCAGGCTCGGCATTCCCTATCTCGTCACCCATCCCGGCCACTTCCTGGACGACCGCCGGCAGGGTCTCATGCGCAACGCGGCCGCGTACGAACAGTGTCTCGCCACGGTCCCCGGACCGACGATCCTGGTCGAGGCGACCGCCGGCGCGGGGACCGCGCTGGGATCCCGCTTCGAAGAACTGGCTGAGCTGCGCGAAACCGTCCGCGGCGATCTGCGCCCACGGGTGGCCTTCTGCGCCGACACGTGCCACCTGTTCGCCGCTGGGTACGATCTGGTCGCGGCCTGGGACGACGTGTGGACCACGTGGAACCGGGTGATCGGCCTGGCCCAGCTGCGGTGCGTCCACGTGAACGACTCGCAGGCCCCCCTCGGCTCGCGCCGGGACCGCCACGCCTGGATCGGCGAGGGGAAGATGGGACCGGAGCCCTTCCGCCGGCTGATGCGGGATGCGCGGTTCACCGGCGTGATCAAGATCATCGAGACGCCCAAGGATGGGGACGCCGAGCGCCACGATCGTCGGATGCTGCGCCGGCTCAGGGGTTATGCCCGGGCGGGCGCCCGGTTAGAATTCCGTCCACCTTCGCGGCGGGCGGCGCCCGCCGAGCTCGGGAACCCATCCGTCGGAGTGGGGCTATAACGCTCAACCCATGTCTGGACTGAGCCGGTCCTCAGCGCGACCCCGCCTCGGGTCGGCGGTCATCGCCGCGGTGCTCTACGCCGCCTCGGCCGTGGTGGTGCCGGTGGTGCACGCGCGCACCGAGGTCCTCCGCTCCACGTCGGAGGTCGAAGCCCAGCACACGCAGCAGTGCCCGCGCCTTCATGCCGAGGCGAGCTGCCTCGTCTGCAGCACGTTCCAGTTCCCCACTCCCCTCCCGCGAGTGCTCGCGCACGCCAGTTCGGACCGGGTCTGCCCGACCGGCGGACCCCGCGAGACGCTGACCCTTAGTCGAGAAGGACCGAGCCAGCACCTCGTCCGAGCGCCACCGGCGCGCTGAGCTTCCGGCGTGCTCCGGCGCGCCCTCACACGGGCCCCGCCGGTCGGACTTTCCTCCAAGCTAAGGTTGGCTCAACATGGGCAGGAAAACCGTCCTTTCGCTCGTGGCTGTCCTCGTCCTCGGGGGCACCCTGCGTGCTCAGGAGCCCTCGCAGGCCGACTCGCTGCGCCGCGAGATCCAGCGCCTGACGGCGCGGATCGACTCGCTCGAACGGCTGGTGCGGCGGCTGGCCGGCGAGCAGCGGGACACGACCGCCGCAGGGGACGAGCTGGCGGCCCTGCGGGCTGCGGCCGCAGCGGCGGGCGGGGGGGCGGTCGCCGACACCAGCACCCGGCGATCGGAAAGGGAGCAAGCGCAATTCGTGGACCGCTCCCGCAACCTCAACCAGCTCAACCCCGAAATCAGCGTCACCGGTGACGTCCGGTTGAACGCCACGAGCGGGCAGCTCGCCGGCGACAACGTGGATGTGCGGGAGTTCGAGTTCTCGTTCCAGTCCGCGCTCGACCCCTATTCCAACACCAAGATTTTTGCCGCCGTGGGCGAGGAGGGGATCGAGATCGAGGAGGCGTACGCGTATTGGACGGGATTGCCGGGGAACCTGCGACTGGACATCGGGCGGTTCCGCCAGCAGCTGGGCGAGCTCAACCGATGGCACGCGCACGCCCTGCCCCAAAGCGAGTTCCCTCTGGTGCTCGGCCGGTTCTTCGGCGAGGAAGGTTTGGTGGGCGACGGCGTCGGGCTCTACTGGATTGCGCCCTTCGGCGGGGGCGCGTGGGGCGCGCACGAGCTCTGGGGACAGGCCACGCTCGCCAACAACGAGGCGCTGTTCCAGGGCGGGAACCGCGTCGCGCTCCTCGGGCACCTCAACAACTTCTGGCAGCTGAGTCGCTCGACCTTCGTCCAGGTCGGTGGCACGGCGATCTACGGCGAGAACCCGGACAGCGCCCTCAAGACGCGGGTCTTCGGGCTGGACGCGCGCATCACCTGGCGGCCGCCGGACCGCGCTCTGTACCGCAACTTCACCGTGCGGGGCGAGGGCTACCGGGTGACCCACGAGGTTGCCGGGACGCCCACCACGCGCACCGGCGCGTACGCCAGCGCCGAGTATCAGCTCACCCGTCGATTGTTCGCGGGCGCCCGGTATGACTACGTCGAATCGTCGGGGGTGGACGGCGAGCACGAGTGGGCCATCGTGCCCAATCTGACGTGGTGGCAAAGCGAGTGGGTCTACCTCCGGGCCGAGTGGCAACGAGCCAGTGTCCCGGTGGCGGTGGGCCTCGTCGAGCGCTCCAACCGTTTCGTCCTTCAAGCCGTGTGGGCCATCGGCCCGCACAAACACGAGCTTTTCTAATGAACCCATCGCCTCTCCTTGTCGGACTCGCGGCCGCCCTGGTGGCGCCGCCCGGGCCGCCCGGCCCCGACGCTCCGGATCCCGTCCGGGTGGTCACGTCGCTCACGACCTACGCCGCCATCGCGCGCGAGATCGCGGGCGACAAGGCCGATGTCGTGGCAATCGCGCAGGGTGACGAGAACCCGCACTTCGTCCAGCCCCGGCCGAGTTTCGTGCTCACGCTGCGCCGGGCGGACATGTTCGTGGTAACCGGGCTGGACCTCGAGCTGTGGGCCCCCGCCCTGCTGGACAAGGCCAACAACCCCAAACTGGCCAGCGGGGCTCCGGGGTTCGTGACCGCCTACAACGGCATCGCCTTGCTGGACGTCCCGGAGGCCGTGAGCCGGGCCCACGGGGACATCCACGTCTACGGCAATCCCCATCTCTGGACCGACCCCGCCAACGCCATCGTCATTGGACGCAATATCCTCACGGGGCTCAAGCGCATCGCGCCGGAGCACACGACCTACTTCGAGGAACGGTATCAAGCCTGGAAGGACCGGGTCATTCGCGCCTACGTGGGGGACGACCTGGTCCAGCTGCTGGGCGCGGACGCCATCGCCAACCTGGGCGAGCAGGGCAAGCTGTTCGCCTTCCTGTCCACCCAGCAATACCAGGGGCAGCCGTTGCTGTCTCGTGCGGGCGGGTGGCTCAAGCAGGGCGAGGGGTTCCGCGGCCAGAAGATGGTCTGCTATCACAAAGAGTGGGACTACTTCAGCCGCGCGTTCGGCGTTCCGTGCGTGGATTACATCGAGCCCAAACCCGGCATCCCGCCCACTCCGCGTCACGTGGCGCAGATCATCGACCTGATGAAGCGAGACAACATCAAGGTGCTGTTCTCCACCAACTACTATGACCGTGGCCAGGTCGAGACAGTGGCGGCCCGCACCAACGCCACGGCGGTCATCGTGCCCTCCAACGCGGGAGGTGCCCCGGGGACCGATACCTACATCGATCTCGTGAACACCTGGGTGAAGCAGCTGGCGACGGCGTTTCGGGGCCGCACGTCCGCGCACCCCTAACGGGTCGGGAGGGGAACCCCGCATGTCGGACATGCTGCAGGTGATGGCTGCGCCGTTCGCGGCCTGCATGGTGCTGGTGGCGATGCTGGCCTACCTGGGCGTCCATATCATCGCCCGCGAGGTCATCTTCGTGGACCTGTCACTGGCGCAGATGGCGGCGCTCGGGTCGACGTGCAGCCTGTTGTTCGGCCTCGATTCGAACTCGCCTACCGGCTACGGGTTCGCCCTCGCCTTCGCGCTGCTGGGCGCATTCATCTTCGCGGCCACCCGCATGCGCCGGGAGCGGCGCCGCGTCCCGCAGGAGGCCATCATCGGCATCGTGTACGTCGTCGCCACCGCCGCCGCGATCCTGGTGGCCGACCGGGCACCCCAAGGCGCCGAGGCCATCAAGGAAGTAATGGTCGGGAGCATCCTGTGGGTCACCTGGCCCACCATCCTCAAGATGCTGCTGGTGTACCTTGGGGTCGGCATCGTGCACTGGTTCCTGCGGCGCCAATTCCTCACGATCTCCTTGAACGAGGACGAAGCGGAACGGCAGGGCTGGCGGGTCCGCTGGTGGGACTTCCTGTTCTACGCGACGTTCGGCGTCGTGATCACGGTCGCGGTGCCGATCGCCGGCGTGCTCCTGGTGTTCACGTTCCTGGTGGTGCCGGCGGTCATCGCCTTTCTGTTCACGCGGCGCACCATCTCCCTGATGACCATCAGCTGGGCTGCGTCGGCCATCGCGTCGGCCCTCGGGCTGGCGGCCTCGTTCCGCTTCGATCTGCCCACGGGACCGTTGATCGTGTGCGTCTTTGGGCTGGTGCTGCTCGCGGCCGGCGCCGTTCGCCGCGTGGTCACGGCCAGTGCCGGCCAGCAGGCCGGAGCTCCGTGAGCGACGCACGGCTCCTGCTGGGGAGCCTGCCTAAAGAGAGGGTGAGCCGTCCTTGCATCGCCCCGAAAACGATTGACACCCCTTCGCCTGACCCGTAGCCTAACCTCATGACCTAGTCGGAGTTGGACATGTCCATCCGTCGCGAGGACGCCCTCGCGTATCATAGCAGCGGACGGCCGGGCAAGATCCAGGTCGTTCCCACCAAGCCGTTTCACGACCAGCGCGATCTGTCGCTCGCCTATACCCCGGGCGTCGCGGAGCCATGCCTGGAAATCCACGCACACCCTGAGGACATCTACCGCTACACCGCCCGGGGAAACCTGGTCGCGGTGGTCTCGAACGGCACCGCGGTGCTGGGGCTGGGCAACATCGGCGCCCTCGCCGGCAAGCCGGTCATGGAGGGGAAAGGCATTCTCTTTAAGGCCTTCGCCGACATCGACGTGTTCGATATCGAGGTCGGCTCCGAGGACCCCGAGGAGGTCATCCAGTTCTGCCAGCTGCTCGAGCCCACCGTGGGCGGCATCAATCTCGAGGACATCAAGGCGCCGGAGTGTTTCGTCATCGAGGAGCGGCTGAAGCAAACCCTGTCCATCCCGGTGTTTCACGACGACCAGCACGGCACGGCCATTATCACCGGCGCCGCGCTCCTGAACGCGCTCGAGCTCCAGGACAAGGACATCGCCAAGGTGCGGATCGTCTTCTCGGGCGCCGGTGCCAGTGCCATCGCCACCGCTCAGCACTACCTCCACCTCGGCGTCCGACCCGAGAACATCCTGCTGGCGGATACCAAGGGGGTCATCCACTCCGGCCGGACCGACCTCAACCCCTACAAGGCGCGCTTCGCCCACGAGACCAAGGCGCGCACCCTGGCGGACGCCCTGCGCGGGGCCGACGTCTTCGTCGGGCTCTCGGTGAAGGGCGCCGTGACGGGCGACATGGTCGGGACCATGGCTCGCCGGCCCATCATCTTCGCGCTCGCCAACCCGGACCCGGAGATCCTCCCGGAGGAGGTCGCGGCGGTGCGGACCGATGCCATCGTTGCGACGGGGCGCTCGGACTACCCCAACCAGGTGAACAACGTCCTGGGATTCCCCTTCATTTTCCGCGGGGCCCTGGACGTGCGGGCGCGGGCCATCAACGACGAGATGAAGATGGCCGCGACACGAGCGCTGGCGGCGCTCACCAAGGAAGACGTGCCGGATTCGGTGATGCGGGCCTACGGATTGACCAAGCTGCGGTTCGGGCCCGACTACATCATCCCCAAGCCGTTCGACCCCCGCGTGCTGTTGTGGGAGGCACCCGCCGTTGCAAAAGCGGCCGTGGTGTCCGGTGTCGCCGGAAAACCCCTCGACGAAAACGAGTATCGCACGACCCTGGAGGGCCGCCTGGGCCGGGCGCGCGTCGTGATGCGGGGATTGAGCGTCCGCGCCGCCGCCGATCCGAAGCGCGTGGTCTTCCCCGAGGGCGAAGAGCCCCGGGTCCTGCGCGCGGCCCGCATCCTGGTGGACGAAGGCACCGTGCGGCCCATCTTGCTCGGAGCGTCGGACCGCATCCAGGCCGTCGCTTCGGAAATCGGTATCGAGCTCGACGGCGTCCAGCTGGTGGATCCCCTCACCTCGACCTGCCGGGAGGGGTACGCGCAGTCGCTGTGGGAGCGCCGGCACCGCAAGGGCGTCACCTTGTCGGAAGCGCGCGACCGCGTCAGCCACCCGGTCTACTTCGGATGCATGATGCTCGCCGGGGGCGACGCCGATGCGCTGGTCGCCGGGGAGGAGATGTATTACCCGGAGACCATCCGCCCCGCGCTCGAGTCCGTGGGCGTGGGAGACTCGGGACAGGCGCTGTGCGCCATCTACATGATGGTGCTGCCGCAGGAGACCTACTTCTTCGCGGACTGCGCCGTGAACATCGAGCCGGACGCCGAACGGCTGGCGGCGATCGCCATCACCACCGCGCATTTCGTGAAGAGCCTGGGTATCGAGCCCCGGGTCGCCATGTTGTCGTTCTCCAATTTCGGCTCCGCGCGGCATGCCCTGTCGGACAAGGTGGCCGAGGCCGTGCGCCTGTTGCACCAGCGCCATCCCGGTCTGGCCGCGGACGGCGAGATGGCCGCCGATGTCGCCGTGATGGAAAGCATGCTCAGCCGGTATCCCTTCTCGCGGCTGCAGAAGCCCGCCAATGTGTTAGTTTTCCCCGACCTGAACTCCGCCAATACCAGCTACAAGCTGCTGCAGCGCCTTGGCGGCGCACAGGCGATCGGTCCCATCCTGGTCGGGATGGCTAAGCCGGTCCATGTCTTGCAGCGGGATTCGGACGTCAGCGACATCGTGAACATCGCGGTGATCGCGGCGGTGGACGCGCAGGAGCGCAGCCGCGAGGCACAAAACGGTAAGATGTGAGAAGTGAGACGTGAGAAGGGTGACCAGGCCGCCTCACTGCTCACGTCTCACATCTCACGTCTTACCCAACATCGAGGGCCATGGCGACACCCACCAGGCCCGGGCGGGCCGGGCGCGGCGCGAACCAGCCGGACATCGCGCCGGGCCTCCCCGCCCGGGACGGCATCCTTTGGAATCTGTACCCCGCGGCCCTCTACGAAGAGGCGGTCCGGCGGGGTGAGGGACAGACCGTGGCGGGCGGCGCCTTCAACGCCATCACCACGCCACACACCGGCCGATCCCCCAACGACAAGTTCGTCGTCAAGGAACCGGGTTCGGAGCGAGACGTCGCGTGGGGCAAGGTCAATCAGCCGCTCAGCGAGGAGCACTTCGACGCGCTGTACCACGAGGTGGCCCACTACCTCGGCAAGCGCGCACTCTTCGTTCGCGATCTGTTCGCGGGCGCGGACCCCGCCCACCGCATCCCGGTCCGGTTCATCTCACCCAGCGCGTGGCACACGTTGTTCGTGTACCACATGTTCCTCCGGCCCACCGACGCCGAGCTGGCCCAGTTTCGACCGGAGTTCACGGTGCTCCACGCCCCGGAGCTCCAGGCGGACCCCACTCGCCACGGTACCCGCACCGGCACGTTCATCGCCGTTCACTTCGGCCGCCGCGTAGTGCTGATCGGCGGGACCCGGTACGCGGGCGAGATGAAGAAGTCCATCTTCACGATCCTCAACTACGTGTACCCCAAGCGCGGCATCCTCTCGATGCACTGCTCCGCCAACGTGGGGCAGCGGGGAGACGTGGCGATCTTCTTCGGGCTGTCGGGGACCGGGAAGACCACGTTGTCGGCGGACGCGACCCGGGGACTGATCGGCGATGACGAGCACGGCTGGAGCGACGCCGGGGTGTTCAACTTCGAGGGTGGGTGCTACGCCAAGGTGATCCGCCTGTCCCGCGAGGGAGAGCCGGAAATCTGGGCCGCCACCCGCATGTTCGGCACCATCCTCGAGAACGTGGTGCTCGATCCCGCGACCCGCGAGCCGGACCTCGACGACGACTCCATCACCGAGAACACCCGCGCCTCCTACCCCATCTGGTGCATCCCCAATCACGTGCCAGAGGGGTGCGCGGGACACCCGCAGAACGTGGTGTTCCTGACGGCGGATGCCTTCGGCGTGCTGCCGCCCGTGGCCCGGCTCACCCCGGCCCAGGCCATGTATCACTTCCTGTCCGGGTACACGGCCAAAGTCGCCGGCACCGAGCGGGGCGTGACCGAGCCCCAGGCCACGTTCAGCACCTGCTTCGGGGCCCCGTTCCTGCCGTTGCAGCCCGGGGTATACGCCACGATGCTGGGTGACCGCCTGGCACGGCACGGCGCCCGCTGCTGGCTGGTCAATACCGGCTGGACCGGGGGACCGTACGGCGAGGGGCACCGGATGAAGCTGTCCCACACCCGGGCGATGGTGCGGGCGGCGCTGGACGGGCGCCTGGACGGCGTGCCGACCCGGCCAGACCCGGTCTTCGGCATCGCGGTCCCCGGGGCGGTCCCCGACGTGCCCGCCGAGGTGCTCGACCCCCGTGCCACCTGGGCGGACCCGGCGCGCTACGACGCCCAGGCTAAGAAGCTCGCCGCCATGTTCCGCGACAACTTCGCGCGGTTCACCGACCAGGTGGGGGAAGACGTCCGAGCGGCGGGCCCGCGGGCCTGACACCAAAGAAAACGCTCGTGAGTTTCACCGAACACCCCCTAGCGCCATCGTAGGTCGCAATGGAATTCGAAGTCGTCCGCGATCCCCTCTGGAACAACATTCGGCTCGACGGCGCGGCGCTCGACGTGCTCGACAGCGAGCCGTTCCAGCGGTTGCGCTACGTGCGGCAACTGGGCCACGCCTTTCTGGTCTACCCCGGCGCCACCCACACCCGCTTCGAGCACGCGCTCGGCGCCTACCATCTGGCGGGCCGCGCGCTGGGGCTGCTGGCGGAACGGGGCGAGCTGGCGGACCTCCCGGCGGAGGAAGCCACCCTGGTCCGGCTGGCGGCGCTCCTGCACGACATCGGGCACTATCCGTTTTCCCACGCGCTGGAAGAGGCGGGCCTCTTGTCGCATGAGGTCCTGGCGGCGGAGCACCTGGCGCATCCCGAGCTCTGCCGGGCCCTGGATCGCCTAGGGGTCCCACGGACCGCCGAGCGGATCGCGCAGCTGATCCGGGGCCAGAGCCAGAGCCCGCTTTCCGGGCTCATCTCCGGCTCCCTGGATCTCGACAAGATCGACTACCTGACCCGTGACGCGCGCATGTGCGGCGTACCCTACGGGACGGTGGACGTGGACCGCTTGCTCCACTCCATCACGCTGGTCACCGTGGCTGGCGGACGTCGCAGGGTGGGCGTGCACGAGAAGGGCGCCAGCGCGCTCGAATCGCTGACCTTCGCGAAGTACCAGATGTATCGCAACGTCTACTGGCACCACGCCGTGCGCAGCGCCACGGCGATGTTCAAGCGGCTGGTCCGCACCGCGATCGCGCGGGGACAACTCGACGCGGCGTGGATCTCTCGCACCACCGACGAGGCGCTGATGGAACGGCTGCGGCACCTGCCGGACACGCCGCTGGCCGCGCGCTTGCGCCGCCGCCGGCTCTACAAGCGGCTGGCGGACCTGCCCGCCACCGAGGTGCCGGCGCCGGGAGACGAGTGGATCGCCGGCGATCCCGACCTGGTGGCCAACGTGGAGGACCGCCTGGCGGAAGAGCTGCACCTGGAGCCTGGCGCCATCCTGCTGGACTTCCCCGCAAAGCCCGAGATGGTGGCGATCGACCTCCCACTCATGACGCGCCGCGGGGACATCGAGCCGGCCCAGCTGGCCCTCGAGCCCGTGGCCGACGCCCTCCACCGGAACGCCCGGCGCCTGCGGGTCTTTGGCGCCGAGGCCGGTGACCTGAACCCACGGACGGTGGTGGCGCTCGCCGAGCGGTCGGCGGCGGAAGTGCGGGAGGCGCTGGAGACGGGAAGGCCCCTACTGAGGTAGGGCCGCTATTGCTTCACCGCCACCGCTGCCGTGGTCCGATCGTCCCGCATCGGCTCCAGGCTATCGATCCGGATGATGATCGCGGTGACGTTGTCCAGCCCGCCCCGCCGATTGGCCTCCGCGATCAGGGCATCCACCAACTCCTGCGGCTGGCCTTCGGCCAACAGGGCCGCCTGCAGATCGCCGTCCTCCAGCATGCCGGTGAGCCCATCGGAGGCGAGGAGATACTTGTCGCCCGCCCGAAGCGCCCCCACGTAAACGTCCGGCGTCACCTCGCTGTTGGCACCCACGCAGCGGGTGATCACGTTGCTGTAGGGGTGGGTGCGGGCCTGCTCGGGGGTAAGGTACCCGGCGTCCACCTGCTCCTGGACGTAGGAATGGTCCTTGGTGA
>JACPAP010000220.1 GCA_016180765.1 Gemmatimonadota bacterium | reverse complement strand
CGCATGCGGCTGCCACACGCCGAGCGGGTCGGCGTTTGGGACCCGGTATATTGTAGATGGCCTGCTGATCGGGCCGAACGGTACGCCGGTGACGTTGAGGACCATTTGGATAATCGGCACGGGCTCGGAAACGCCGCGGTTCGTGACGGCTTTCCCCGTACCGTCAAGGGAGGGCGGCGATGAGCCACAAGATTGAGGAACTGGAGCCGGTCGTCTTGACGCGGGATCTTCCCGAGCTTCGTCTTCGAAGGGGAGACGTTGGCGCGGTAGTGCACCGATATGAGGCCGGTCCTTACGACGTCGAATTCGTTTCCGGCGGCGGCGAGACCGTTGCCGTGATGACGCTCTCCGATGCGGACGTTCGTCCCATGGCTCCCGGTGAGATTTTGCACGCGCGTCCGCCGCGGTAGGAAGAACTAGCCGCTACGGCTTCCAGGTCCCTTTCGCCACCGCCGGCACGAACTCCGCTAGCCCCGCGGGCGGAAAGTCCACGGTTCTGCCCTGCTCCGCGCTCAGGTACGCCGCCATTAGCAGCTTCACCACTTCCACCCCGTCGTCCCACGTGAGGAGCGGCTGCTCACCGGTCAGGAAGCAACGCGTGAAATGGCGATCCTCGGCCTCATAGCCGTAGGCTGCCGGCTCCTCCGGCACGACCGGCATGAGGCCCATCTCGGCGTTCTGCTTTTCCACCAGGTCTTCGCCTGCTTTGCCTTTCACCTCGCGAGAGAAAAACAGCTTGAGGCCGCTCTCTAACGTGTTCCACGACATCGAGTACTCGGGGCCCAACAGCTCCGCCGACAATCTCAGGCCCGCGCCGACGTAGCTCCACGAGGTCGTGGCCTCGCCCAGCACCCGACGACCCTCCTTGGTTTCGAATTCGATCATGGCGCTGGCGAAGTCCTCGGAAGGATGCTCCGCGTAGTCCACCGCGTCGCCCATGCTCTGCTTCAGGCGCTTGACGTACTCGGGCAAGGTCCACTTGAGACTCGCGATGTGCCCGGTGACGCGGACCGGCTTGAGCGTTGAACGTCCTTTCCCGGGCTCGGTGAGCAGGAACCGCACCAACTCGGCCGAGTGGCACATCATGTCGTTCAACACGCCGCCGCCTTGCAGGCTGCCTTGCCAGAACCAGGGCATATGCGGGCCGCTGTGCTCCTCCGCGGCACGGGCGAGGTAGGGCCTGCCGGTGAGCGCAGCGCCCCGGGCCCAGATGATCTCCTTGCCCCGCGTCACATGCGGCGCGAACGCCTGGTTCTCGAGATAGCCGTGCGGCACCTCCACGCTCTTGATGAGCTTGGTAATGTGCTCGGCTTCCTTCACGGTGCGGGCGAGGGGCTTCTCACATGCGATCCCCTTGAGCTCCCCCTTGCCGCCCTTCAGCGCGTCCACGATCTCGTGCACGTTCTCGTCGCGCGCATGATTGGGACTGGTGAGCCAGATCGCGTCGATGGCCGAGTCGGTCACCATCTCGGCGATCGAGCGATAGGGCTTGGCGTCACCCACCGCGAGCTTTCGGGCGAGCGCACACGCCTCCTCCGCGTGACTCCGATTGGGGCTAAAGACGCCCCGCACGTCGGCGTCGCGCACGCCGGTCCAGGCTTGGATGTGAAACCGCGCGTTGAAGCCGCTTCGAATGAATCCCACGCCGAGCCGTCGCCCGTTGCCCACGCTCGCCTGCGCTGGTCTGCGCTCGTCTGCGCTCGTCCCCGCCCGCTGGCGCTCGCCCGTGCTCGCCCGTGCTCGTCCCCGCTCAGTCGCCATAGCTGACGCCCAGTTTCTTGAGTTGTTCGTCGGGACAACCTTTCCAATCTGGCACCACGGTATTGCCCATGTATCCCAGGTCCTCCACGCCCATCTTGCTGGACCAGAAGCCGGTGGCGAAGAACGCGACCCCGTGGCTTAGCTCCGGGCGTGCTCGAGCTGGCCATGCGATATCGTCCAGCACGGCCCGGCGTTGGCCCTCGTCACCCGCCACAAAGTCTCGGCCGAAGCGTTCGCGGCATTCCGTGTCCAGCCAGGCCAATCCACCGCGCATGGCGGTCTGGCGGCCGGTTTGATCGCCCACGATGAAATCCATGAACTCCGGCACGCCGGCATCGGTGGCGCTCCCAGGGCGCTCGTCCCGCGGAATGATCAGGTCCACCAGCATGCGCACGGTCTGGTACTCGTGCGCGGTGAAGAACTTGGGCTGGTACGCCTGGCCGCGGGCCCGAAGGCCCGCGACGGCGCGAGCCGCGCGCTCCGCGTCAATGGCGGTCCACTCGATGCCTGCGAGTGGGGCGAGAGCCAGCAGCTGGACAACGTCGCGGCGCTTCACAGCGCACCTGCCTTTCTCTGCTCCACGATGTAATCCGCCGTTCTCCAGGCGAGCGCCAGGATGGTCCAGGTGGGATTCTTGTCGGCCTGCGAGACGAACGGCCCGCCATCCGCCACGAACAGGTTCTTCACGTCGTGCGCCTGGCAGTTGCGATTGAGGGCTGAGGTGGATGGGTTGTTCCCCATGCGGATGGTCCCCAGTTCGTGGATGATTTCCCCGCCATTCGAGATGCCGTACCCCCGTTCAGCCGGCGGCATGGGAGACAGCGGCGTGCCACCCATCTCCGCGATCAAGGCCCGGAACGTCTCCTGCATGTGCTTGACCTGCTGGTACTCGTGGTCGGCCCACTTCCAGTGGAAGCGCAGGACCGGAATGCCCCACTGGTCCACCACGTTGGGGTCGATCTCGCAGTAACAGTGCTCGTTGGGCACCTGCTCGCCACGCCCAGCGAAATTCACGACGGAACCATAGTAGCGGCGGTAATCGTCTTTGAGCTGCTTGCCGTAGCCTCCGCCCGGCGGGAACCGCTGGATCCCGCCCAGGACGCCAAAGCCGGGCAGGCCGCGCCCACCCCCAATCTCGATGTGATAGCCGCGCGGGAAATCGAGCTTGGCGTTGTCCAGCCACCAGGGCATGTAGAGGTGCGCGCCGCCCACCCCGTCCTCGTTGTGGTGCACCCCATCCATCAGCGCCGGGACGAATCCTGAAACGGACGTGCCTGTCGTGTCCGTCAGGTACTTCCCGACGACCCCGTTCGAATTCGCGAGCCCGTTCGGGAATCGCGACGAGCGGGAGTTGAGCAGGATGCGGGTGGACTCGCAGGAGCTGGCGGCCAGGACCACGACCCGCGCGCGCACCCGCTCCTCGCGGAGCGTGGCCTTGTCGATGTACGCCACGCTCTCGGCGAGGCCGGCGGCGTTGGTGGTGATTTCGCGCACCATCGCGCCGGTCTTGATGGTCAGTTTCCCGGTGGTCAGTGCCGGCAAGATCAGCACGTTGGGCGACGTGAAGTTGGCGTTGGTGGCGCAGCCCCGGGAGCACTGCCCGCAGTAGTGGCACGCCGCGCGATCGCCCAAGGGGCGCGTGAGAATCGAGAGGCGAGCGGGAATGCACGTGACCTTGAGGCGATCCGCCGCCTTCTTGATCAGGAGCTCCCAGCAGCGAGGCCTTGGTGGTGGCTGGAAGACGCCGTCCGGGTGATTGGGCAGCCCTTCCCGGCTGCCGAAGATCCCGATCAACCGATCCACCCGGTCGTAGTACGGCGCCAGATCCTGATAGGTGATGGGCCAGTCGTCGCCCAGACCGTCGATGCTCTTGCGCCGGAAATCGTCGGGGCCAAAGCGCAGCGAGATGCGCCCCCAGTGGTTGGTCCGCCCGCCCAGCATGCGGGAGCGGAACCAGTCGAACCGCTCGCCGGGCGCGGTGGTGTACGGCTCGCCGTCCAGCGACCAGCCGCCCAGATTGGCGCCGAACTCGCCGAACTGGCGCTCGTGTGTGGAGGCTCCGCGCCGCGGCGACTCGTACGGCCACTTGAACATGGCGGAGTCTTTGGTGTTGTCCCACCTGGGACCGGCTTCGAGCATGATCACGTCGGCGCCGGCCCGCGTGAGCACGTGCGCCGCCATTCCGCCGCCGGCTCCCGAGCCCACGATGCACACGTCGTAGATCGTGTCCTGGGGTCGTTTCATGGCCTCACATCCAGTCCTCGCCTGATGAACTCGATCACCGGGAGCCAATCGGCGTCGCTGGAGAGATACGTCGCGTGTCCGCCGCGGTCGAGCCGCTCCAGCCGCTTCGGCCCGGAGGCAGCCTCCAGGAGCTGCTCGGCGTGCTCGATGGGGAACACCTCGTCTTGCGCACTGTGCACCACCAGGAGCGGCCGGGTCAGGCGCCGGATAGCGGTCAGGTTGTCGTACAGGTTGGGGACCAGCCAGCTCGCGAGCCGCGGCACGCGGCCCGATTGCACCGCCAGGTCCCGGGCCGAGGTGAACGCGCCGACCAGCACCACGCCGTCGACGCCCGCCTGCAGTTCGGCGATCGCGTCCAGAAGGACGGCGGCGCCGAGGGATGTGCCGAGGAGCACCCCTCGGCCGGCGGCGCGGGCGCTGTCGGTGAAAACGGCGAACGCGGCGCGGGCGTCCACCCGGAGCGCGGCGGGTGTGGGGTCGCCTTCGCTCTTGCCAAAGCCGCTGTAGTCGAAAGCCAGGGAGGAGATACCGGCTCGGTACAACACCTGCTGGATCCCCGCCTGATCCCCCAGCGTGGACCGATTCGGGTGGAACAACAGCACGGCGGGCCCGGCGCTGTCGAGCGTAGGCGCGCGAACCCACCAGGCGCGGATGGTGTGATCCCCGCTCGTGAGCACGAGATCGGCATAAGGAACGCCCGGATTGCCGGGGCCGGTGGTGTCGGTGGAGGGCACGATGAGCTGGCGGCCCGCGCGCTTCCCGATGTACCAGCGCGCGGAGACGGTCGTGATCGCCAGCACCACCAGCGCGATGACGACGACCAGTGGCCAGCGAGGCAGAAGGTCCAAAGGGCCTTCGGCGCGCGGGTCCGGCATCAGAACTCGAGTCGCTTGAGGTGCTCGAAGCTCGCGCGAATGGAGTCGAACGGCGAGGCCGGGTTGTCGTGCTCCACGAAGAAGTGCCGGATGCCGGCCTGGGCTCGCCGGGCGAAAATGGCTTTGAAGTCGATCACGCCGGATCCCACGTCCACCATCCCGTGCTTGGCCGTTCCGTCCATGTCCTTGACGTGCACCAGGGCGAAGCGGCCCGGATAGCGCGTGAAATACGCCAGCGGGTCGCCGCCGGCGAAACGGATCCAGTAGAGGTCCAGCTCCATGTGGACCAGGGCCGGGTCGGTGGACTCGAGCAGGACGTCGTAGGGAACCCGCCCTTCGACCGGCGGGAACTCGAAGTCGTGGTTGTGATAGCCAAACTGGATGCCCGCCTTCTTCGCCTCCTCCCCCGCCCGATTGAACATCTCGCCCACGCGCCGGTAGCCGTCAGCCCCCTGGCGCTGCTCCTCGGGAATCCAGGGCACCACGAGGTAGCGGTGACCGACCACGCCGGCATCATCCAGCGTCTTGCGCCACGCCTTTTCCAGGCTCTCGAAGGGAACGTGCGCCGAGGGCGCGGCGAGGCCGACCGCGTCCAGCGCGGCGCGGACCGCCTTGGGCTCTCGGTTGAAGTATCCCGCGAACTCCACTTCGCGGTAGCCGATCTCGGCCACCCGGGCGAGGGTGCGCTCCACGTCCTTCCCCATCTCGCCGCGGACGGTATAGAGCTGGAGGCCAATGCGGTCGAGCTTGTCGGTGGAAGGCGCGGGGAGGAGCCAGGGAAGCTCCAGACTGCGGGGGCGGACGGCGGCCGGCAGCACGGTCGCCGCGAGGAATTGAAAGTATTCACGTCGGTTCATGGTCGTCACCATCGACAGAGGGTTTCAACTTGCGCGCGCGACGCGGTGCGCGCCAGCCTTCAACTTGTGCGCGCCGGATTCGCGACAATTCCTCGAAGCCTACGAGCGCGAGCATCAGACCACGTTGCGGGTGCTTCGCGCGTACCCCAAGGACAAGCTCGACCTCCGGCCCCATCCCACCTGCAAGTCGGCTCGCGAGCTGGCCTGGATGTTCGTGCTCGAGCGCGGGCTGGGCACCAGGGTCTACCACAACGCGTTTGCCACAGGTGGCCCGCCATCCGGCAAGCCACCGGCGCCTCCCGAGTCGTGGGACGCGCTGCTGGGCGCGCTGGCGAAGGCGCACCAGGACGTGGGCAAGCTCGTGCGCTCCACCCCGGACGCCAAACTGCACGAGAAGGTCAAGTTCATGACCGGTCCTAAGACCCTGGGTGATTGGACCCGCATGGGGTTCCTGTGGTTCCTCCTCCACCATCAAATCCACCACCGGGGGCAGTTCTCCGTATACCTGCGAATGGCCGGCGGCAGGGTTCCGTCCATCTACGGTCCCAGCGCCGACGAACCCTGGACTTGAGGTACGAGGGAGGCACCATGCACAGATCGCGTCGTGTCGTGTGGTCGATGCCGGCTGGCTGGTCGGCGCTCGCCGGTCTCCTGCTCGCGATCAGCGCGGCGGGACTGCCACTGGCGGCGCAGGCCCGGCCGCAAGGCAGGAGCCCGGCGCAGGCGGCCCCGTACTACCCCGGCCCCGGAGACGACTGGGAGCGTCGGTCGCCCGGTCAGGTAGGGATGGACCCTCGGTTGCTGGACGACGCCGTCGCCTTCGCCAAGGCCAACGAATCCAGGAACCCGCGCGACCTGGCGTTGGAACACGAGGTGTTGTTCGGCCGCGAGCCGCACAGCGAGGCCATCGGGCCGTTCAAGGCCCGGGGCGACATGACGGGGATCATCCTGCGGCACGGCTACATCGTGGCCGAGTGGGGCGAGCCCACCCGGGTGGACATGACGTTCAGCATGACCAAGAGCTTTCTCTCCACCACCGTGGGACTGGCCTACGATCGCGGATTGATTCGCGACCTGAACGATCGGGTTGCGACGTACGTCCCCACGGACGAATTCGCTTCCGAGCACAACCGCCGGATCACGTGGGATCACTTGCTGCGGCAGACCAGCGACTGGGAAGGCACGCTCTGGGGGAAGCCGGACTGGGCGGACCGGCCGCCCAACGACGTGCCCCTGATGGAGTACGTCAATCGGAAGCACAACGCGCCGGGCACGTCCTACAAGTACAACGACGTGCGGGTGAACGTGCTGGCATTCGCCGCTCTTCAGGTGTGGCGCCGGCCCCTGCCCCAGGTGCTGCGGGAGCACGTGATGGATCCGATCGGCGCGTCCAATACCTGGCGCTGGCACGGCTATGACAACTCCTGGGTATTGCTCGACGGCCAGATGATGCAGTCGGTGAGCGGCGGTGGGCACTGGGGTGGCGGCATGTTCATCAGCGCGCGGGACCAGGCGCGGTTTGGGCTGTTGACGCTGCGGCGCGGGAGGTGGAAGGACCGGCAGATCCTCTCGGAGGCCTGGGTCAAGATGGCGCTGACGCCCACGCCGGTGCAGCCCACCTACGGGTTCATGAACTGGTTTCTCAACACCGAGCGCCGGCAGTGGCCGAGCGCGCCGGCAAGCACGTTCTGCCACCTGGGCTCCGGCACCAACCTGGCGTGCCAGCTGCCGGAGTATGACCTGGTGATCGTGGCGCGATGGATCGAGCGCGGCGCGATGGACGAGTTCTTGAAACGGGTGGTGGCGTCGGTGCGCGACGCTGCCGAAGACGGTAAGGGCGGCAAGGGACGGTAAGAGACGGAAAGAGGCGGTAAGGGCCTACCGAGCCTCACCGCCCTTACCGCCCACCACCTCCCACCGGCACCAGCAACACCGGCACCTCCGCCTTTCCCGCGATCCTCGGCGCCACGCTCGCCGACCAGAAGGCGTCCAGCCCCGAGCGGCCGTGCGTGCCCAGCACGATGAGGTCGGCCTCGATGCGCTTGGCCGTCTCCAGGATCATGGCCGTGGGATCGCCGCGCCCCACTTCCGCGGTGACGCTCAATCCCGTCTTGGCCAGCCGAGCCACCACGTCGGTCACGTAGGCCTCCGCCCGATCCTCGTCCAACTCCAGCAGTGCCGCCGTAGCGCCAGGCAGGATCTGTCCCGTGGCGGCGTGCTCGCCCGTGAGGGTGCCGAGCGTCGGCACCACCGCCAGCAAGTGCAACGATGCGCGGCAGGCTCGGGCCAGGCCCGCCGCGGGCTCGAGGCCCTGCTCGTGAGCCGCCTGGCCGTCCAGCGGCACCAACATGGTTTGACAGCGGAAGGCCGCCGCGCCCACCTCGCCGGGCGGCACCAGGAGGATGGGCCCGCGCCCTCGCGCCGCCACGCGCTGCGCGACCCCGCCCAACAGCCGATGCCGCAAACGCCTCCGCCCGTGGCTGCACAGCACGATCAAGTCCGCCCCCAGCTCGGCCGCGTGATCCGCAATGCTCTTGGGGAGGTCGTGCTCCTTGACCGTGTGGACGTGGCGGCTGACGCGCGTGCCCGGCGGCAGCTGCTTGGCCGCGTCCGCGAGATAGGCTTCGGCGCGGTCCGCATCGGTCAGGTGCCGGGCCCCGTGTATGGCCACCGGGGCGCCGCGCTCGATGACGTGGAGCAGCGTGACCTGGCTCCCCAGCGTCTGGGCCAGCGCGCCGGTCATCGGGAGGACCGATTCCGCGAGCGGCGAGCCGTCAAGCGGCACAAGCAGGTGGGCGAACATCTGATTATGCCATCTCAGGGAGTCAATTCACCGCAGAGGGCGCAGAGAGGAACGGAGAGTTCGCAGAGAGGAATAGGGAGGGGTCTCTCCCCACCTCTCTGCGTTCTCGGCGGTGAATCGCGTTAGCCACAGGTTGACCTCACACGAGAGTTTGGTACAACAGAAACAGGTTCAGCGCAATGATGAGCAACGTCACGAGACTGGCGACCGCTGTGGTGCTTCGACGGTTGACCAACTGGCCCATGACCTCCCGGAGGCTGGTGAAACGCACCAGGGGGACGAGCGCAAACGGCAATCCGAAGCTCAGCACCACCTGGCTGATCACCAGTGTGCGCGTGGGATCCCAGCCCGCGGCAATGACCGCCAGGGCGGGCGTCATGGTGACCAGCCGGCGGACCCAGATGGGAATGCGGCGCCGCAGGAACCCCTGCATGATGACCTGGCCGGACATCGTCCCCACGGTCGAGGACGAGAGGCCGGAGGCGAGGAGCGAAACCGCGAACACTGCGCTGGCGGCCGATCCCAGCAGCGGATCCAGCGTTCGGTGGGCTTCCTCAATGCTTGCGATCTGGGTGAGCCCCTGGGCGAAGAACGTGGACGCGGCCATGATGAGCATGGCGGCGTTGATCAACCCGGCGATGCTCATGGCCACGACGACGTCCACCAACTGGAACCGGAACAGCTGGCGCTGCTGCGCCGGGTGCCGCACCACGATCCGGTGTTGGGTCAGCGCCGAATGCAGAAAGATCACGTGCGGCATCACGGTGGCGCCCAGGATCCCGGTGGCGAGCAGCACGCTTTCCCTTCCGTCGAAGCCCGGCGTCACCGCGTGGCGGAGCACGTCGCCCCAATCGGGGCGGTCGAGGATGGTCTCGATCACGTAGCACACGCCTACCACGCCTACCAGCGCCGTGATCACGGCCTCGAGAGGCCGGAAGCCGTAGCGCTCCAGGCCCAGAATCACGATGGTCGTGACGGCGGTGAGCAGGCCTCCCACCCACAGCGGGATGCCGAACAGCAGCTGGAAGCCCAAGGCGGCGCCCAGGAACTCCGCCAGGTCGGTCGCCATGGCGACGACCTCCATCAGCACCCACATGGCGAGCGTGACGGCACGGGGCGACCGCTCGCGACACAGCTCCGCGAGGTTGAGTCCGGTGGCGATCCCCAGCTTGGCGGAGAGCGCCTGGATCAGCATGGCGCTCAGGTTGCTGGCCACCAGCACCCAGAGGAGCGTGTAGCCGAACTCGGCGCCGCCCTGGATGTTGGTCGCGAAGTTGCCGGGGTCGATATAGGCGACCGAGGCGATGAAGGCCGGCCCGAGGAACGGGAGGAGCCGCCCCACGCGGCTGGTACCCCCGCGCCCGGCCAGCACCTCCGTCGCGGCCCGGATGGTGCCGGTGTCCGGTGCCTGCCGGGGCGCGGCCTGGCGTTCGA
Source organism: Gemmatimonadota bacterium (assembly GCA_016180765.1). Lineage (GTDB taxonomy): Bacteria > Gemmatimonadota > Gemmatimonadetes > Gemmatimonadales > GWC2-71-9 > JACPAP01. The sequence continues at coordinate 11,767 of JACPAP010000220.1, read as the reverse complement.
CGCTCAGGTCGTTATCCCCACGCGGTCCAGCAGGAAGGCGTAATCGAGCGCGATCTCGCGATACGCCCGGTACCGCCCGGACGCGCCAAGGTGGCCCGCCACCATGTTGGTCTTCAGCAGGAGCAGGCGGTCTGCGATCCGCATCGAGCGCAGCTTGGCCACCCACTTGGCCGGCTCCCAATACTGAACCTGGGAGTCATACAGGCCGGCCGTGACCAGCAAATGGGGGTAGGGCTTGGGTTCGACATTGTCATAGGGCGAATAGGACAGGATGTAGTCGTAGAACCCCTGGTTCCGCGGATCGCCCCATTCGTCGTACTCGCCGGTGGTGAGCGGCAGCGTCTCATCCAGCATCGTGGTCAGCACGTCCACGAACGGCACGTGGGCGATCACGCCGCAGAAGAGATCGGGCCGCAGGTTGAGGGCGGCGCCCACCAGCAGTCCCCCGGCGCTGGCGCCCAGGCCGAACAGCGCGCCGGGATCGGCATAGCCTTCGCGGATCAGATGCTCGGCGCAGGCGAGGTAGTCTGCGGCCGTAGGCGCCGTACCCATAGAGCAGCAGCGGGTTTCCACCGGGCTGTCGCAGGTCCTTGCGATAGACCAGCGAGATCGGCACCTCGACGCCGTCGGGCGCCTGGGCGTAGAGTCGCTCGGTCCGGTAGCGCTCCGGCTCGAAATCGCCCAGGACTTCGTCCCGCTTGAGCAGCGAGCGGGTCCCGGTCACCATGTCGTAGTCGTACACCGACGGGGGGGTGGTGAGGGACGCGTAGGCGAATCGCAGCACCGTGGTGTCCAGCTCGTAGTTCTCCGCCACTCGCGCGACGTAGGCCGGTTCGTCGAAGGTGAGGTAATGCTCCTCTCCGCCGGACCAGGGCCGGACCCGCAGGCGCATCAGTCCGCGATGCCGCTCCTCCACCACCAGGTGGTCGCGGAACACCTCGATGCCTTCGAGCAACACGTCGTCACGGTGCGGGATCACTTCCTCCCAGCGCTGGCGCGAGGTGTCGGTCACCGGCGTTCGCATGAGGCGGAAGTTCGTGGCGTCGTCGTTGGTGCGGACATAGAAGTAGGGACCGCAGTGCTCCAGGTCGTACTCGTGGCCTTGGCGGCGCTGCAGGAACAATCGAGGCTCGCCGGTGGGCTGGTCGGCCGAGAGGTAGCGGTACTCGCTGGTCACCGTCTGATGGGACGCGATGAGCAGGTACGCTTCCGTCTTGGTCTTCGAGACACCGACCGAGAATCCCTCATCTACCTCCTGGTACACCAGCACGTCGGCCGCGGGATCGGCCCCGAGGGTGTGCCGATACGCGCGATACGAACGCAGTGTGGTCGGGTGGACCGCGGTGTAGAACAGCGTGCGGTTGTCGTTGGCCCAGGCCAGATAGCCGGACGCTCCAGTGATCTCGTCCCCCAGCATGGCGCCGGTGGTGAGATCCTTGAATCGGATCGTGTGGACCCGGTCGCCGCGGGTGTCCGCGGCGAAGGCCAGGATATCGTGCCGCGGGCTCGGCTCTCGGGCGTTGATGGCGAAGTAGTCGTGGCCCCGCGCCAGCTCATTGACGTCGAGCAGGACCTGTTCCGGCGCCTCGGGCGACGCCCGGCGGCAGTAGATGGGATACTCCCGGCCGTCCTCCGTGCGGGTGTAGTAGAGAGACGGCCCGCGCCGGTACGGTACGGACATATCGGTTTGCTTGATGCGTCCCTTGATCTCCTCGAACAGGCGCTCCTTGAGCGGTTTGGTGTGCGCCAGAACGGCATCCAGGTGGGCATTCTCGGCGCGGAGGTACTTCCGGACTGCGGGGTTGTCCCGCTCGCGGAGCCAGTAGAACGGGTCCAGGCGGACGTGGCCGTGCGCCTCCAGCCGGGTGGGCGCGTGCATAGCCTCAAGGATAGCGCATCGGCTGTCGGCTATCAGCTAACGGCTACGGGTCTTACTATTCGATGGCTATGCCGTTGGTCCTTGCCGCACTGTCCGGGCTCACCGATGCCCTCCAACACCGCCCGCTGGTGGCGGCCGCGACGTTGTTTGGAGCAGGGGTGGTGACCAGCCTCACGCCGTGCATCTATCCCATGATCCCCATCACGGCGGGGCTGCTGGCAGGGAGCGCGCAGGGCAACCCGTCGCGCCGCCGCACGGTCGGGCTCACGCTCACCTATGTCAGCGGGCTGGCGTTGTTCTACGCGATCCTTGGCGTCATAGCTGGTATGACCGGAACCTTGTTTGGCACGGTGTCGTCCAACCCCTGGACCCGGTTCGCCATCGGGAACCTGTTGCTGGTCTTCGGCCTTGCTATGCTGGACGTCTTCCCGATGGCCGCGCCCCGCCGGCTGCTCGCGTGGGCCGGAAGCCTGGGTGGCGGGTCGTACCCGGCGGTGTTCGTGCTGGGCGCCACGTCGGGGATCGTAGCCGCGCCGTGTGGCGCGCCGGCGTTCGGCGTGGTGCTCACCTGGGTGTCCACCACGCAAAGCGCGGTGCTGGGGTTCATCTATCTCTTGGTATTCTCGCTGGGCATGACGGCGCTGCTGGTGGCCGTGGGCCTGTTCTCGGGAACGGCGACCAGGCTCCCCAAGGCTGGGGCCTGGATGGTGTGGGTCAAGAAGGGAGCGGGGATCGTGATGCTGGGGATGGCTGAGTATTACTTCGTACAGATGGGGATGGTGTTATGAGGGACAACACGGGGCTCGGGGCTCGGGGTCCGGGGTCCGGGGCTGGGAAAGCTCAGCGTTGGTGGATGCCTGTCCTGGGCGTGGCGCTGGTTCTCCGGCCCGCCATGGCCCAGGCGCAAGACGATCTGGGCATCCCTTTGGGCACGACGCCGAAGGCCGTGACCATCGAGGACCTCGAAGGCCAGCCGGTAGACCTGGGGCAGTTCATCGGGAAGCAGGCGGTGCTGCTCGAGTTCTGGGCCAGCTGGTGTCCGTTGTGCCGCGCACTCGAGCCGAAGATGGCCGCGGCGCGGCGGCAGCATGGTGACCAGGTCGCGTTCATCCTAGTAGCAGTGGCGGTCAATCAGAGCAAGTCGTCCATCAAGCGCCACCTGGAGCGGCATCCGATGCCGTTCCGGGTGCTCTGGGATACCAACGGCAACGCGGTGCGCGCCTTCCAGGCGCCGAGCACCTCCTACGTTGTGACCCTGGATCAGACGGGGAGAGTGGTGTACACCGGATCCGGCGAGGACCAGGACATCGGCGCGGCGGTGAGGGCGGCGCTGCGGAAGTAACCCGGCAGGCCGGAGTCTTGACGTCCGGTATGCCCGGGTCTACGATTCTGTCCACCATGCCAGTGTCCAGCGGGCTGTTCGCCTATTCGTTGTGGTTCGCGTTCCGCATCGCGGGCCGCGCGCGGAGGCGTACGCTCAGCTAGAGTCACCGGCACTGTGCGATTCCCCGAGGCGGCCCGTTGCAGGACGGGCCGCCTTTTTTCTGACGTCGGTGGCGTAGGAGGCTGACCAGTGGGAAGCTCAGTGGAGTTGCAGCGGGCAGCGCATCACGATGGCCCGCCGCGCGGAAGGGCAGGTCGTGCTGTGGTGCCGACCGTAGCGATACAGGGCGAGCTGGGTTCGTTCAGTCACGTTGCCGCGCTGAAGGCTCTGGGAGACGAAACCCGGGTGCTTCAATGCCGCACCTTCCGCGAGGCGTTCGAGGCCGTCACCAGGGGCGACGCACCGTACGGCGTGGTGCCGATCGAGAACTCGCTGGTGGGCTCGATCTACGAGAACTACGACCTGCTTGCCGACTACCGCCTGCCGATTGTGGGCGAGACCGAGGTGCGCGTGAGCCTGTCGTTACTGGCTCGTCCGGGCACGCGCCTTCAGGCCGTCCGGCGGGTGCATTCGCACCCGGTGGCACTGAACCAGTGCCGCCGATTCCTCGCTTCGCTCACCGACGTCGAACCGGTAGCGTCCTACGACACGGCGGGAAGCGTCTGGGAAGTCATGGAGCGCGGCTCGGTCCGCGACGCAGCGATCGGGTCGCCGTTTGCGGCAAAGCTGTATGGGGCCTCGGTGCTGGCCGAGGGGATCGAGGACGATCCCCAGAACTTCACCCGCTTCCTGGTGGTGGCGCAGGGCCCGGTGACGCCGCGCGGCGCCCATAAGACGTCTCTGATGCTCACGCTGCGCCACGAGCCGGGGTCCTTGTGGCGGGCGCTGGAACCCCTCGCCAAGCGCGGCCTCAATCTGACCAAGATCGAGTCGCGTCCCATTCGCGGCCGGCCGTGGGAATACGTGTTCTATCTTGACGTTTGTGGCTCCGAGGATGCCTCGAAGGCGGTGAGCGAACTGGGTGAAGTGGCGGCGGAGGTGCGGGTCCTGGGGTGCTACGCTGTGAGAAGTGAGACGTGAGATGTGAGAAGTCACGTCTCACGGCTCACATCTCACTTCTTACGCTCGGTCATTGCCCGCCGGCCAGTTTTGCGAGCGCGTCGCCCAGTTCGGTGTAGGCCGTGGGATCGATCTCCCGGAACGGCACGGCCCGGTAGGCGATCTTCCCGTCCGATCCCACCACGAACAGGTTGCGGTTGGTGAGGCCGGGCCGGCTGGCGAGGGCGCCGTAGGTCTGGCCCACGCTCAGGTCGGCATCGCTCGCCATCAGGAATTGGAACTGATCGTCCTTCGCCCACGCCGCCAGCGTATCCACGGGATCCGCGCTGATGGCGATGAGCACCACGTCCTGGCCGTCTTTGAAGAGCTGTGCGTACTGATCACGGTACGCATGCATTTGGATGGTTCAGCCACGGGTCCTGGCTCGGAAGAAAAACGCCAGGACCACCGTCTTGCCCTTGAAGTCGCTCAACCGGACGGGGTCTTTGAGCACGCCGTACCGTGTCGCACCCGGCAGCGAGAACTCCGGCGCGACCGTGCCCACCTCGAGCGGCGGCGGGGTCGGTTGCTGGGCCTGCTGCCCTTGCGCCAGCGCGGCCGCGGGCGCGGCGACCGTGAGCGCCAGGGCCGGGATCAGCGAACGTCTGCGCATATGCGCTACCTCGGAGGGAAGACGGCCTAATATGTCCCCCTGGGGCGGGGTCGTGTAAGGCCCTGGGCAATTGACCTATTCTCGTTCCCGCATACAGTTCGATGCGTCAATGCGATGACGCCGAAGCCGTTCCCGCGCGCCCTGGACGCCCCCTCGGGCGAATCGGTGGTGCTCGATGCCGGCCTGATCGAGCCGGCCATCGCCGCCTCGCGGGAGAGCCCTCGCCGGCGGGTCATTCTGCGGCTTCACACGTCGGACGCCGACCCGTATCAGCGCATGCTCAACGCGGTGCAGCCCGGCAGCTACATCCGGCCCCACCGGCACCGCGATCCTCCCAAGGGCGAGACCGTGATCGTGCTGCGGGGCGCAGTCCGTTTTCTCACGTTTCGCGAGGACGGCGCGGTGGCGACCAGCGTGGTCCTGGCGGCCCACGGCGGGGCGATCGGGCTGGACGTGCGCCCCGGCGTGTATCACACCTTCGTCGCGCTCGAACCGGACTCGGTGGTGTTCGAGGCGAAGACCGGTCCGTACGACGAGCGCGTGGACAAGGACTTCGCGCCCTGGGCGCCCGCCGAAGGGAGCCCCGAGGCGGTGCCTTACGTGGAGCGGCTGGCGGGATAAGACCTCAACACCCTGGTCATCGAGGAAGGACGACCCCACGTGCAGAACGACGCCCCCATGCTCGACCTGGAGAACAGCGCGGCCGTCAGCCTGTGGGAGGAATGGCCCGGCCTGTCGGAGGGAGAGCGGGTGGAGCGGTTCAAGACGCTCCCGCGCGAAGAAGCCGACGAGTTCTTCCTGAGCCTGGCACCCGTGGAGCAGGCCGGCCTGCTCCGGGCGCTGCCGCCAGGGGAGCGGCGGCTGTGGATGCGGCTGCTTCCCCCCGACGATGCCGTGGACCTGATCCAGGAAGCGCCGTCGGAAGAGGGCCCGGCGCTGCTCGAGATGCTGGACGATGCGACCCGCACCGAGGTCCGGGCGCTGCTGGCTTACGCGGAGGACGAGGCGGGCGGCCTCATGAATCCGCGGTTCGCCCGGGTCCGGCCGGACATGACCGCGGACGAGGCGGTGAGCTACCTGCGGAAGCAGGCCGGGCAGGTCGAGACCCTGTACTACGCGTACGTGCTCGACGAAGGCCAGCGCCTGGAGGGCGTGCTCTCGTTGCGGGAGCTGTTCCAAGCTCCTGGGACCAAACAGGTGCGCGAGCTCATGCACACCGAGCTGGTCACCGTGCCGGAGGACATGGACCAGGAAGGCGTCGCTCGCCTGTACGTGGACCAGGATTTGCTGGCGATCCCGGTGCTCGACCGGGCGGGCCGCATGAAGGGCATCATCACGTTCGACGACATTGCGGACGTCGTCCGGGAGGAGGCGACCGAGGACGCCCAGAAGCTGGGCGGCATGCAGGCCCTCGACGAGCCCTATCTCAAGGCGCCGCTCGCCGAGCTGGTCCGGAAGCGGGCCGGGTGGCTCACCGTGCTCTTCGTGGGTGAGCTGCTCACGGCGACCGCCATGGCGTACTTCGAAGAGGAGATCGCGAGAGCCGTGGTCCTGGCCCTATTCGTCCCGCTCATCATTTCGAGCGGCGGCAACTCGGGCTCCCAGGCCACGACGCTGGTGATCCGCGCCATGGCGGTGGGCGAGGTCAAGATCCGGGACTGGTGGCGAGTGCTGCGGCGCGAAGTCGGTACCGGGTTCGCCCTGGGGTCCGTGCTGGGCGCGCTCGGGGTGATGCGGGTGGTCCTGTGGCAGGCGGTGGGCGGCGCCTACGGCGAACACTACCTGCTACTAGGCCTGGCCGTGGGTATCACCCTCGCGGGCGTGGTGCTGTGGGGGTGCCTGGTCGGGGCCATGTTGCCGTTCGTGTTCCGGAGGTTCGGGCTCGACCCGGCAAGCGCCTCGGCGCCGTTCGTCGCCACGCTGGTGGACGTCACGGGGCTGGTGATCTACTTCACCGTGGCGAGCCTACTGCTCACCGGGACGATGCTGTAGCTCCGTCCTTCTCGAACACCAGGCGGTAGTGGTCCAGCAGCTCCCGCTCGAAGCAGACCGTGTTGGCGGATGATAACCGGCTGCGAGCACCGGGGTCTGGCCAACGGTCGGAAATAGGCACATTTTGTGCGGGATTCCTGATCCGTGGCACCCGCGCGGAACCGGGCGCTCCGACCTGCTGCGCCGTCGCCGCAGGGCGACCCCGGCCGCCACGTAGAGGCACGCATGACCAGACTCACGTCTCCGCTGCTCGGCGCGGCGCTGCTGGCCGTCGGCGCTGCCGCCAGGGACCATCGCGTCACCACGGTCAGTCCTCGCCCGTTACCTGCACCCTCCGCAACGGTCTCGCCCGCAGCTACCGACACCGTCTCGGCGGAGGCCCTGAACCGCGTGGTGCAGGGGCTCTGCATGCTGTGTCACAACGATCAGGCCCGCCTGGGGAACGTCTCGCTGGCGGGGTTCGATGTGGCGCACCCCGAACGGAAGCCGGACGTGGCGGAGAAGATGATCCGCAAGCTGCGCGCCGGGATGATGCCGCCGCCGGGCGTCCCCCGCCCGGGCGGCGACACGCTGCTGGCGTTGGTGGAGACCCTGGAACGGCGGATCGACCAGGCGGCCGCCGCCAACCCCGACCCCGGCTACCGGACGTTCCAGCGGCTCAATCGTGAGGAGTACCGGGTCTCCGTACGAAATCTGCTTGATCTCGAGATCGATGCGGGCGAGTTCCTGCCGCTCGACACCAAGAGCGCCAATTTCGACAACATCGCCGACGTCCAGATGCCCTCCGCGACGCTGGTGGAAGGCTACCTCCGGGCCGCCGCCCAGATCAGTCGGATGGCGGTGGGCGATCCCGAAGCCGGGCCCACCTCGGCGATCTACAAAGTCCCGCGCACGGCCTCGCAGCTGGAGCGGGTCGAGGGCGCCCCCATCGGGACCCGCGGGGGCGTCTCGGTGATCCACCATTTCCTGGCCGACGGCCGCTACCTGTTCCAGGTCATGCTCCACTCGGCGCCGGAAGGCGAGCTGTATGGTCGAACCGCGTTGAACCAGCAGCTCGAGATCTCGATCGAAGGCGAGCGGGTCGCGGTGCTGGACGTCGACCGCTGGCTCACGGAATCGGACCCCAGCGGCATGACCCTGACCACGGACTCCATCTACCTGCGGGCCGGCGCCCGGCGCGTGACCGCGGGGTTCATCCGGCGCTTCGAGGGCCCGGTGGACGACCTGATCACGCCGGTGGACCACACGCTGGCGGATACGCAGATCGGCCTCGGGTATGGGGTCACCACGTTGCCCCATCTCCGGGACTTGGGTGTCGTGGGCCCATTTGCCACCACCGGCGTGTCGGAGACGCCCAGCCGCCGGAAGATCTTCACCTGTCGTCCGACGTCCCCCGCCGAAGCTCGGCCCTGCGCCGAGAGCATCATCGCCCGCTTGGCCACCCAGGCATACCGGCGGCCCCTCCAGGCGAAGGACCGGGACGGGTTGATGCGGTTCTACGACCAGGGCGCGGCGGACGGCGGCTTCGAGGGTGGGGTGCGGACGGCGCTCCAGGCCATCCTGGCCAGCCCCCATTTCGTGTTCCGCATGGAGGAGGCTCCCCCTCGGGTGGCCCGAGGCGCCGACTACCGAATCAGCGACATCGACCTGGCGGCGCGGCTGTCCTTCTTCCTGTGGGGCGCCGCGCCGGACCGGGAACTCATTGGGCTGGCGGATCGCCGGGAACTCTCGCGCCCCGAGACGCTGGACGCCCAGGTGCGGCGGATGCTCGCCGACCCGCGGTCGGAAGCGCTGGCCACGAGATTCGCCTCGCAGTGGCTCCGGCTCCAGGACCTGGACAAGGTCCACCCCGACGCACTGAGCTACCCGTACTACGACCAGACGCTTGCCGCGGCGATGCGTCGCGAGACCGAGCTGTTCTTCGACTATCTGGTGCGCGACGACCGGAACGTGCTGGAACTGCTGACCGCCGACTACACCTTCGTCAACCAACGCCTGGCCCGGCACTACGGGATGGTCAACGTCACCGGGACCGAGTTCCGCAAGGTGGTCTACCCCAACCTCGATCGGCAGGGACTGCTGGGTCACGGCAGCATCCTCACCCTGACGTCGCACGCCGACCGGACCTCACCGGTCCTCCGCGGCAAGTGGGTGATGGAGGTGCTCCTCGGCACGCCGCCCCCGCCGCCGCCCCCGAATGTGCCCGCCTTCGAGTCCACCGATAACGCGAAGGAAGGTCGCCTGCTCACTACCCGGGAGCGCATGGAGATGCACCGCGCCAACCCGGTCTGCCACGCGTGTCATCAGTTCATGGACCCCATCGGCCTGGCGCTCGACAACTTTGACGTCACCGGGAAGTGGCGGATCAAGGAGAACGGCATGCCGCTGGACACGCGCGGGCAGCTCTATGACGGCACGCCCATCACCAGCCCGGCCGAGTTGCGGCAGGCGCTGCTGAAGCGTCCGGAGCCCCTGATCCGGACCTTCACGGCGAGTCTCCTGGCCTACGGCCTGGGCCGGCGACTGGAGTGGTACGACATGCCCACGGTGCGCGCCATCGCTCGCGCCGCGGCGGCCCAGGGCAATCGGATGTCCGCCTTTATCCTGGGCGTGGCGCACAGCGCGCCGTTCCAGATGAAGCGGGCGGTAGCGACCAACGACGGAGGTACCTGAGCATGGAGTTCCTCACCGGCAAACACATCCCTCGGCGCACCTTCCTGCGTGACGCCAGCGCGATGATCGGTCTTCCGCTGTTGGACGCGATGCTGCCGCCCCGGCTGGTGGCGCGTGGTTGGGCCGCTCGACCCCCCGCGCGGCTGGTGTGCGTCGAGATGGTGCACGGGGCGGCCGGGAGCAACGAACTGGGAGCCTCCCGCGGCCTGTGGGCGCCGGCGGCGGTGGGCCGGGAGTTCGACCTTGGCCCCGGCAGCCTGAAGCCGCTCGAGCCGTTCCGGGAGTATCTCACCATCATCAGCAACACGGACGTGCGTCCGGCGGAGGCGGTGACCCCGCAGGAGATCGGCGGAGACCACTTCCGCTCCAGCGCCACCTTCCTGACCCAGGCGCACCCCAAGCAAACGGAAGGGTCGGACGTGTACGTCGGCACGTCGTTGGATCAGTTGTACGTGCAGCGGTTCGGCCAGGACACGCCGATTCCGTCCATGCAGCTCTGCATCGAGAACGTGGATCAGGCGGGCGGGTGCGCCTACGGCTACGCCTGCGTGTACACCGACACGATCAGCTGGGCCTCACCTACGGAGCCGCTCCCCATGATCCGGGACCCGCGGGCGGCGTTCGAGCAGTTGTTCGGGGCGGGCGGGACGCCGGCCCAACGCGCGGCGCGGCGCCGGCTGGATCGGAGCATCCTGGACTGGTTCATGGACGAGGTGGCTGACCTCAAGCGGCAGGTCGGGCCCCTCGACCGTCAGCGGTTGGACCAATATCTGGAGAACATCCGCGAGGTCGAACGGCGGATTCAGCGGATCGAGGCCCACAACACCAGCGGCGAGCCCCGCGAGCTGCCCGAGGCGCCAGCCGGGGTGCCGGATGCGTTCGAAGAGCACGTCAAGCTGATGTTCGACCTGCAGCACCTCGCGTTTTTGTCGGACACCACGCGGGTCTTCTCCTTCAAAATGGGGCGCGATGGGTCGGGCCGAGTGTACCCCGAGAGCGGCATCAATTCGGCGTTCCATCCGGCGTCGCACCACGGCGGGCAGGAGAAGCGGGTCCTGGAGTTCGCCAAGATCAACGAGTATCACGTGAGCATGCTGCCGTACTTCCTGGAGAAGCTGAAGCACACCATGGAAGGAGACCAGAACCTGCTCGACAAGACGTTGGTGATTTACGGGTCGCCCATGGGCGACTCGAACCTGCACAATCACAAGAGGTGCCCGCTGTTCCTGGTGGGACGCGCCAACGGGCAGTTGAAGGGCGGCGAGCACATCAAGGCGCCGGATGGGACGGCGATGGCGAACGTGATGCTGAGCCTGCTGCACAAGCTGGGGCTCAACGACGTGACCGGTTTTGGCGATAGCACCGGAGACTTCTCTTTCACCGCGTGAATCGAGCCGGAGTCCTGGTTCCAGTGACGGATTCACCGCAGAGAGCGCAGAGATGAACAGAGAGAGCGCAGAGAACGAATTGGATAGGGTTTCCTACAACGAACGGCCGCTGCGCCCTCTGCGGTGAACTCTCACCAATGACGGCGGGAGCTTGAAGTATGGCGCGCTTAAGCGTTCTGGTTCTGGGAATGTTGCTTGCGGCGCCGGCGCCCGAATCGCCGGTCGCGGACGCTGCTCAGCGGGGCGACCTGGAAACCGTCCGGACGTTGTTGCAGCAGGGCGCGGACGTGAACGCGGCCCAGGGTGACGGCATGACGGCGCTGCACTGGGCGGCCAAGAACGGCGACGTCGCGATGTTGCGGGTGCTGCTCTACGCCGGGGCGAACCGGGAGGCGGCCACCCGCCTGGGCGGCTACACCGCGCTCCACCTGGCGAGCCAGGAAGGCGCCAGCGACGCGGTGCGGATGCTCTTGGAAGCGGGGAGTAACGCCACCGCCGTGACATCGACCGGCGCGAGCGCCATCCACTTCGCGGCGGCGGCCGGTCAACCCGATGCCATCAAGGCATTGCTCGAGCGGGGCGCCAACGTCAACGCGAGGGATGCCTACGCCGGCCGCACGCCGCTGATGTTCGCCGCGGCCGGCGGTCGCCTGGAGGCGATGAAGACGCTGCTCAACGCCGGCGCCGACCCGTCGGCGGCCACGCACGTGGTGGATTATGCCGAGCGGTCGCGGGCCGAC
>JACPAP010000219.1 GCA_016180765.1 Gemmatimonadota bacterium | reverse complement strand
GCTAACCACACTGCGCCAGCCCGTGGCCGTGCGCGACGCCGACCTGGCCCCCGGGCTGCACTACGCCTACTACGAGACCGACGTAGCGACAGTCGGGAAGCTCCGGGACTCCGCGCCCGTGCGCCAGGGCGTCACGCACCAGGTCGGGCTCCAGGGCGACGAGCGGCCGGAACAATTCGGGCTGCGCTTTACGGGATTCATTCGCATCCCCCGCGACGGGATCTACACCTTCGTCCTCACGTCGGATGACGGGAGCGTGCTGGAGATCGGCGGGAGCGTGCTCGTGGATCACGACGGCTACCACAGTGCCGCGGACAAGATCGGCCAGATCGCGCTGTCCGCCGGCTATCACCCCTTCTCGCTCGGGTACTTCCAGGGAGCAGGTGGGAAGACGCTCGGCCTTCTGGTCGGGCTCCAGCGCGAGGTCCCCGCGCCGCTGCCTGCCCAGTGGCTGATCCACCGTCCCGAATGACGCTTGGGTGACTGCATCGCATGGTGGAGGACGCCATGGTTCCTCCGGATCCATCTCGACGTGAGTTCATTGGGCTCGGCGCCGCCTTAGGCTTAGGCGCCGCGCTCGATCCGCTCACCCACCGGCTTGAGGCCCAAGCACCAGTCCCCGCCCAGGCGCCCGCGCTTCTCGCCACCCCGCCGCTCGAGCGGGTGCGGGTCGGCGTGGTTGGCGTGGGCGGCATGGGGATGGTGCACCTTGAAAACCTGCTCCTCATCGAGGGGGTCGAGGTCCGGGCCATCGGCGACATCGTGGAGTGGAAGGTGGCGCGGGCCCAGGACAAGGTGGTCGCCTACCAGCAGCCCAGGCCGGGCGGCTACTCCCGGGGCCCAAGGGACTTCGAGCGGATGTGCGACGAGCAAGAGCTCGACCTGGTGCTCACGGCTACGCCCTGGGAGTGGCACGTGCCGATCTGCCTGGCGGCGATGCGAACCGGCAAGCACGCGGCGACCGAGGTCCCCGCCGCGATGACGGTGGACCACTGCTGGCAACTGGTCGAGGCGGCGGAGCGTTACCAGAGACATTGCGTGATGCTGGAGAACTGCTGCTACGACCGCCGGGAGATGCTGGCGCTCCACCTGGTGCGGCGGGGCCTTCTGGGCGAACTGCTCCACGCCGAATGCGGGTACCTCCACGACCTGCGGGACCTCAAGTTCTCCAAGGAGGGAGAAGGGCTGTGGCGGCGCGACTGGTCCATGCGCCACAACGGCAACCTGTACCCGACCCACGGGCTAGGGCCCGTGGCCCAGTGCATGAACATCAACCGGGGGAACCGGTTCGATTATCTCGTCTCGATGAGCAGTAACTCCCGCGGGCTGCAGCTCTACGCCGCCGAGCACTTCCCCGAGGGCGATGCCCGGCGGGGCGAGACCTTTAAACTGGGCGACATCAACGTCAGCCTCATCCGCACCATTCAGGGCCAGACGATCTACCTGGTCCACGACACCAACCTCCCGCGGCCCTATAGTCGGATCAACCTGCTTCAGGGCACCCGCGGCCTGATGCAGGGCTGGCCCGATCGCATTCACGTCGAAGGGCGAAGCCCGGCGCACCAGTGGGAGCCGCTGGACCCGTACTACCAGGAGTTCGAGCACCCGCTCTGGCGGTCCGAACGGGTACGCCAGGCGAGCGGCGGGCATGGGGGCATGGATTTCCTCGAGCTGTGGCGGCTCATCGCCTGTCTGCGCCAGGGCGTACCGACCGATATGAACGTCTACGACGCGGCGGCGTGGAGCGCGATGGTCGACCTGAGCGAACGCTCGGTGGCGAATCGCAGCCGGGCGGTGGACCTCCCCGATTTCACCCGGGGCCGGTGGAAGACCACGCCGCCGCTCGGGATCATCGAAGGCTAAGGTTAGCACTGCTCCGGGCCTCGGGTTGCGCGCAGCATATGACTTCGATATGATAATCATCATATCAAGGTATGAGCGTGCCGGTGCCACTGGCTCGGGTAACAGTCACGATTCCTCAGCACCTGGTAAAGCAGGCTGACCGGTTGGCTGGGCAGCGCGAGGCTTCTCGGAGCGCCGTGTTCGCCGAAGCGCTTCGAGCCTACCTCGCCGTCTCGCAGAGGAGGGCTATCCGGCCCGGCCAGGTGGCCGAGCCTGCGCAGGAACCGTATGTCGCGTTGAGCGACGACGCGTTGCTCGCCGAGTTGCGCCATCGGCTCCGCGCGGCGGCGGAGCCCGCGCCTGGCCGGCCCGGCGACGCGCCCCGGCCGGTATACGACCGGGCCAAGCTCGCCGAGCTATGCCGTCGCCACCGCATCCGCCGGCTGTCGCTGTTTGGCTCGGTGCTGCGAGACGATTTCGGTCCGGACAGCGACGTCGACGTGTTGGTCGAGTTCGAGCCCGGGCATACGCCGGGATTGGCCATCGTCGACGTCGAGGATGAGCTGTCGGCGCTGTTCGGCGGGCGCCGCGTGGACCTGGTGACTGAGAAGTCCTTGCACCGACTCATCCGCCGCCAGGTGCTCTCGAGCGCCCTGGTGCAGTATGCCGCCTGACGACACCGTCTATCTGGTCTACCTGCTCGAGACCGCGCGGAAGGCTGCCGGCAAGGTCTCGGGTCTGGACCTCGAGCGCTTCCTGGCGGACGAGAACCTGCAGCTGGCGTGCGTGCACCTGGTGCAGAGGATCGGCGAGGCGGCGTCGCGGGTGTCTCCCGAGACCCGGGAACGTCACCCGACCGTCCCGTGGCGGCAGGTGATCGGCACGCGGCACCGCGTGGTGCATGACTATCTCGACGTGGACCTGGAGATCGTGTGGAAGGTCGTCAGCGAGGACCTGGGCCCCCTGATCGGCGCACTCGAGCAGATCGTTCCACCGCCAGCCAGGTGATCAGCGGGAGCGGCGCGGCAAAGGCCGGCGCCCGTGCTTGGTGCGCCAGTAGTACCGCCGGGCCTTGGCGCTGCTCCCGCAGGTGGCCATGCTGCACCAGCGCCACGCGGCTGGCGGCCGTGTTGGAACGGGTGCTGGGCCGCAACGACCGGGCATGATCGCGCGCACCTGGCACGGCCGCGTTCCCGCGGCCAAGGCGGACGCGTATTTTGCGTACCTGCAGCGCACTGGCCTCGCGGACTATCGAGCGACGCCGGGCAATCACGGCGTGCTCGTCTTCCGCCGCACCGAGGGCGACGTGACCCACTTCGTGCTGACCACGCTGTGGGAGCCGGTGGACGCGATCCGGCGCTTTGCGGGCGACGACTACGCGCGTGCGCGTTACTATCCGGAGGACGATGACTATCTCCTGGAGCGGGAGCCGCTGGTCACGCACTATGAACTGCTGCTCGCAACCATACCCACCGGGCCGGGCGCACGGTGAGATCGGTGGCTGATGCCGCCTCCCCGGGTTTGCTGCGGCTCGTGACGGCGCGCGATATTGCCCACCATGCGTGCCATGCTGCTGGACCAGCCGCGCCGGCCGCTGCGGGAGGCAGCGCTGGCCGACCCCGACCCCGCGGCCGGGCAGGTCCTACTCCGCGTGGCTGTCTGCGGGGTCTGTCGCACCGATCTCCACGTGGCCGACGGTGACCTCACCGAGCCCAAGCTGCCGCTGGTGCTGGGACACGAGATCGTGGGGCGAGTGGTCGCTAGCGGACCTGGCGCCGGTCGGTTTCGCGACGGTGACCGCGTGGGCGTGCCCTGGCTTGGCTGGACCTGCGGGACCTGCGGCTACTGCCGGAGCGGCCGCGAAAATCTCTGCGATCGCGCGCGCTTCACCGGGTACCAACTGGACGGTGGCTACGCGGAGTTTGCCGTGGCCGACGAGCGGTTCTGCTTCCCGATTCCTCAAGGCTACCCTGATGCAGAGGCCGCACCGCTCTTGTGCGCGGGGCTCATCGGGTACCGGGCGCTGGTGGCGGCGGGGGACGCGGAGCGGCTGGGCATCTACGGGTTTGGCGCCGCCGCCCACATCATCGCCCAGGTGGCGCGGCATCAGGGGCGCCGCGTCTTCGCGTTCACGCGCGCAGGTGACGACGCGGCCCAGCGGTTCGCGAGGGAACTGGGGGCCGAGTGGGCCGGGCCGTCCGACCAATCACCGCCCGAGCCGCTCGACGCCGCGTTGCTCTTCGCCCCGGTGGGCGCGTTGGTGCCGGCCGCGCTGCGTGCGGTGGTGAAGGGCGGCGTCGTGGTGTGCGCCGGGATCCACATGAGCGACATCCCGGCCTTCTCGTATGGCCTGCTCTGGGGCGAGCGGGTGGTGCGCTCGGTCGCGAACCTCACCCGCAAGGACGCCGAGGATTTCCTGCGCGTGGCACCCACCGTGCCGGTGCGCACCTCGGTCGAGCCATTTGCCCTCAGCGCCGCGAACCAGGCGTTGGATCGGTTGCGCCGGGGCGAGCTTCACGGAGCCGCCGTGCTGGTTCCTTGAGTTCTACGCGCCGCTCGGTCCGATCCCGGTGGCCTTCGCGGGGAGGTCGCGCAGGAGCTTCTGTTCCTGGGGGGAAAGCGTTGCGATAAACGCAGGTGGGTCTGAAACCCGGTTCCGGAGGGTGGCCCGCTGCTCTCGCTCCAGACCATGGATCCAGAGCGGGTGGTGATCGAGATTCCCGAGCGGCACGCGGCCCAGCCGCGCCGGGGGCAGGGCATCGAGTTCACGGTGGCGGCGTACCCGGAGCGGGTCTTCCGCGCGGAGGTCGATTTCATTGATCCCGTGGTGCAGGACAAGACCCGCACCATCGTGGTGAAAGCTCGAGCGCCTAATCCGGACCAGTTGCTCAAGCCGGGGATGTTCGTCGAAGCGCGCCTCGCCGTCGCTACGCGAGTCAACGCGGTCGTGGTCCCGGAGGACGCGGTGCAGCCGCTTAGGACGGCGAACGTCGTCTGGGCCGTGGTAGACGGCAAGGCAAGCCGGCGGGTGGTCCAGCTGGGCGCGCGGGCCCAAGGGATCGTCGAGATCCTGAGCGGGGTCGAGGCGGGCGAGCAGGTGGTCGTGGGCGGGCTGGAACGGATGGCGGAGGGCATGCCGGTCGCCCCGCGGCCGCGGGCGGAGCCGGCGGACGGCCAGTAGGGCGGGTAGGGCGTAGCGCTGAGTCAGATGAGAGCGCCGGTGGGTCCCGGAGGGCACGTTAGTGCCCTCGCTCGGCGCCACGATGGCCGCCTTGCGGTAGCCCTACAGCGACCGAAGGGACCCACCGGCGTTCTCATCGCCCGCGACTAGTGCCGTTCCAACTTGTTCCGCCTATTAGCTTGCTTACTCGCGAACGCTAGGCGCAACAAGCTGGAACGGCACTAGCCGAGGTACGTCCGTGTCAGCTTGGCCGCCGCGGGCTGATCCACGATCACGTAGGCCCGGCGGTGCATTTGCATGATCGAGGCGGGCACGATGGCCGTGATCGGTCCCTCCACCGCGGCCTTGACCGCGTCCGCCTTGGTGTCGCCGCTGGCCAGGAGGATCAGCTCCCTGGCCTCCATGATGGTGCCGATTCCCATGGTGATCGCGTGGGTCGGAACCGCCTCCAGGGATGCGAAGTACCGAGCATTGTCCCGCCTGGTTTCTTCGGAGAGCGGCTTGATGCGGGTCCGGGAGCCGAGTGACGAGCCCGGCTCGTTGAACGCGAGATGTCCGTTCCGCCCGATCCCCAGGATCTGGATATCGATGCCGCCGCTCAAGCGGATCTGCTCCTCGTACCAGTCGCAGTGCGCCTCCACGTCCTTTGCCATGCCGTCCGCGATAAAGGTGAATCGGCGATCCAGGTTCAGGTGCTGGAAGAGGTGCTCCTCCATGAATCGGTGGTAGCTCTGCGGATGCGTGGCCCCAAGCCCTATGTACTCGTCCAGGTTGAACGTGGTCACTCTCGAGAAGTCGAGCCCTTGCTCTCGGTGCATCCGGATGAGCGCGCGGTAGGTCCCCAGCGGCGTGCTGCCGGTGGCCAGTCCCAGCACCAGCGCCGGGTTCTTCCGTAGCCGCTCGGCCACGATGCCGGCGGCCAGCTCGCTCATCTCGTCGTAGTTCCCAGTGATGCGCAGAAGCATGGCGGGCTATACGCCGGCGCTGTCCTCGCCCAAGGCGCCGCTCATGGTTATCGCGTCTGACCTCCCCCGAGCTCCTCCGCGATCCATCCCGCGTCGTAGATCTTCCGCAACGCCTCGATGATCCCGGCCGAGTGCACGCTCACCGAGCGCGCTACGTCGTCGGTGAAGATGAACCGGTTGGGCAAGCTCTCGATGTTGCCGTCGAAGATCAACCCCACCACCTCACCGTCGCGGTTGATCACCGGGCTACCCGAGTTCCCGCCGATGATGTCGTTGGTCGAGACGAAGTTGAGCGGCGTCGTGAGATCGAGTTTGTCACGCCCGGCGACCCAGCGGGGCGTGAGGTTCCACGGCGCCTGCCCCTCGAACTCGGCCGACCGCGCGTAGAGCCCGTAGAAGGTGGTCCGGTAGGGAGCCACGGTGCCGTTCATGGGGTAGCGGCGCACCGTCCCGTCCGAGATGCGGAGCGTAAAAGTTGCATCCGGCGGCAGCGATTTGCCATACGCGGCGAAGATGGCTTGCCCCAGAAGCTCGGCCTTGCCGGCCAGCGCCGCGTTCAGCGCCTCGGCGCGCTTCACGTACGGCGTAGTGAGCGGGGCGATGTTCCGCGCGGCCACGATCATGGGGTCATTCGACGCCGCGACCGCGGCGGCCCCGCCCTCGATCAGCCCGCGGCGGGTGGTCAGATCGCCGGCCCGCGTGCCGTCCACCAGTGCCCGGGCTGCGGCCTCCGGCGTGCGCCCGCCCAGCACTGCGGCCAGGTAGGGATCGCCGGCTGGAAGCTCCTTGCTGGCGGCTTCGAGCTGCGCGGTGAAGGTCAGGCGGTCTGCTTCGAGGTCCACCGGGACTTCCCGAAGGAGCTGCGCCCGCACCCGCTCGAGTCCTGGGCCACGGTACTGGCTTAACCGCTCCGCGTCGGGCAGCGCTCCCTGCTCGGCCATTCGCACCATGCCCCCGGCGAGATTCAACAGCTGCGAGCCACCGAACCCGTACCAGCGAGACTGCACCGCGAACGAGGCCAGCTCGGCCTGCATCCGGGCGATGTCGTCCCACACCGTGCCGAACCGCGCGGCCAGGGCGGGGTCCCTGGCGATCCGGGCGCGGAAGTCGCGCTCGAAGGCGGCCTTCTTCGCCATGATCTCCTGGTCCACCAGCCCCCGGCGATATCCGGTCACCGCCTTGTGCGAGTTCTCCAGCGAGAAGATCTGATTCTCCACCCGCCGGCGGTCGGCCTCGCTGCGCGCGGCGATCCGGCGCAACACCGAGAGGGCCCGCTGGTAGCCGGCCAGCTGGGCGGGGTAGGTGACGTCGCGCAGGTACTCCATCTGCGCCATGGTGAGCAGCCGCCCGGTGGAGCCCGGGTTGCCGATCACGAACACCAGCTCGCCTTCACGCGCGCCGGCCGCACTCCACTTGAGGTAGTGATCCGCCACCCGCGGCGCGCCATTCTCGTACACCCGGAAGAAGGTGACGTCCAGGTCGTAGCGCGGGTAGGTGAAGTTGTCGGGATCACCGCCGAAGAACGCGGTTTGGCCTTCCGGCGCCATCACCAGGCGCACGTCGGTGAACCGGCGGAACCGGTATACCGAGTACATCCCGCCCTGATAGAAGCTCACCACCTGACACATGAGCCCGGTCTCGCGGCCGCAGGTCTCCTGGAACGCCGTGATCGCGGAGTCACGCTGCTCGACCTGGCGCCCCGGCGCCGTCGTGGTGACGGCGCTCCGGATGGGTTGGGTGATGTCCTCGATGGACTGAAGCTGATCCGCATACATGTTGGGGCACCGCTTCTCGTCCTCACGCCGGCGCGCCACGAATCCGGTTTCCTGATAGTTGGAGTCCGGCGTGGAGGCCGCGGTGATGCAGGACCGCGCGCAGTGGTGGTTGGTCATGACCAGGCCGTTGGCCGAGACGAACGAGGCCGAGCACCCGGGCAGGCGCGCGGCCGACAGTCGAACATGCTCCAACCACGCCGGCGTGGGCCGAAAGCCGTAGGCTCCCTGCCAGTAGTCCAGGGGCGGCGCGTCGAAGGTCCACATGGTGCCGAATTCCTTCACCCAGCCACCGGGGCCGGTGGTCATCGAAACGGCGGCGCCGCCGGCCGGAGCGGGGGACGGTCCTGCCGCGGGAGGCGGAGTGCGGCTGCAGGCCGAAAGTGAGAGAAGGGCGGCAGGGATCAGCGGGGCATAACGAACCGTGGGCATGGTGGGCACCGGCAGCGAAAGATGGGTTGATGTTAGGGACGCGTCCGGCGTGCGGGCAAGGTCGGTGGTGCCTCGCTTCGCACGCGTCTCATCGCCATTTCACAGCCAACCAGGCGGTAATGGGTCGGACCATTACCGCCCGGCGGAGGGGCTTGACAGGAGCCTCCTTGGGGTCCATTCTTAGTATTCAAGAAATCACTTGAATATCTGACTATGCCGGCGACCAAGGCGCGCCGCTTCAAGGATGCCATCTACCGGCAGCTCGCGCGGATCGGCAAGGCGGTAGCCAGCCCGCGCCGCCTCGAGCTGCTGGACCTCCTGGCTCAAGGTCCGCGGACGGTCGAACGGCTGGCGAGCGAGAGCGGTCAGACGGTCGCCAACACCTCCCAGCATCTCCAGCTGCTCCGCCGCGCCCGGCTGGTGGAGGCTCAGAAACAGGGCCTCTACGTGACCTACCGCCTCGCCGACCAGGGCGTGGCCGAGTTCTACCGGGGACTCAGGGCCTTGGCGGAGTCGCGGCTGGGGGAGATCCACCGCGTCACCCGGGACTTCTTGGCGGATCGCGGGGCGCTCGAAGCGGTCGATCAGGAGGTCCTGGTGGCTCGAGTGCTGCGAGGTGAAGTCACCCTGTTGGATGTGCGCCCAGTGGAGGAGTACGCTGCGGGCCACATCGTGGGCGCCGTCTCGGTGCCGCTTCGCGAGCTGGAGCGGCGCCTCGCCAGCTTTCCTAAGCGCCGCCAGATCGTGGCCTACTGTCGCGGCCCCTACTGCGTGCTGGCGATCGAGGCCGTCGCACGCCTGCGGGCTCTCGGGTTCGAGGCGCTCAGGCTGGAAGACGGGGTCCCGGACTGGCGCGCGCGGGGTCTCCCGGTCGCGGTCGGTGCCGCATGAAGGTCTTGCTGATTCTGAACGATCCGCCTTACGGGACGGAGCGCTGTTACAACGGGCTGCGGCTCGCGGGCTCGCTGGCCAAGCGCGAGGGCCACGACGTCCGCGTGTTCCTCATGGGTGATGCATCATCTTGCGCCCAGGCGGGCCAGGCGGTGCCGAACGGCTGGTACAATCTCAATCGCATGCTCACGGTCGTGCTACGGCAGCGAGGCGCAGTCGGCGTGTGCGGCAGCTGCATGGACGCGCGCGGCCTCTCGGACACCGACCTGCTCAAGGGTACGCGACGCAGCTCTCTCGAGGAGCTGACCGACTGGACCGAATGGGCGGATCGGGTGATCACGTTTTGATCGGGGGCCGGCCGGCCGACCCCACCTACTGGCAATCTCACTCGCAATCTCAGCGGCGGAGCTGGTAATGGACTCCCTCTACTCGGTGCTCAAGTTCCTGCACGTGCTGGGCTTCGTGTTCATGGCGATCCCGCTGTTCAACCTCATCGTGGTGAACGAGCGGGCGCTGCTGGGCGTACCCTTCCAGTATCACGCCGACCGGTACATGGAGAACATCATCCGGCGCGGCGCCCTGCGGTGCTTCGTGTTTCAGGGCACGGTGTTGGCGTCAGGCGTGCTGATGCTGGCGGTGGGACCGTTGGGGATCGGCGCGCTGTGGGGCAACTGGGTGCTCCTGGCCAAGACGCTGCTGCTCTTCACGCTCATGGCGCTCCTGTCCTACGTGCACTTCGGCTTGCAGCCACGGATCGAGGCCGTCCTCGCGGGCGTGAACGCGGACGCCGCGCCGCCGGCCGATCTCCCGGGCCGGCTCAAGCCGTACCGCGTGCGCCGGAAACGCCTGGCAACGCTCTGTCTCTTCCTGGTGATCACCACCATCGTGCTCGGCCTCCAGGTCTACGGGCCGTTCCCCGTGGGGTTGACCGTCGCTCTCATGGTGCTGGCGGGGCTGTTCGCCTGGCGGGCCAATCGCACGCTGCTGCGGCTGGGGTGGTTCTAGGACTCACATGGCGCACCGCCTGGCAGTCGGGGTGGACCCCGCCGGGCATCGAGACTGGTTCCTGACGCCCTTGGGACGGCGCGTGTGGTCGCATGAGCTACAAGCGCTCCGGCACCTGCTGGGCCAACCAGCTGGGCGGCATGTGCTGGACGCCGGCGCCGGGGACGCCCGCCTGGCGGCGGATCTCGCGGAGCAAGGTGCGCGCGTTGTCACGGTGGATAGCGATCACGCCATGGTGCGCGCGGCCCGGGACCGCCTGCGCCGGGCCCCAACGCGAGTAAGCCTGGTCAGAGCCGACGCGGCTGCCTTGCCCTTTCGCCCAGGTTCGTTCGACGCAGCGGCCGCGGTGACGGTCCTCTGTGTGGCCGACCGACCTGCCGCCATCGTTCGAGAGCTGGGCCGGGTGGTGCGCGGAGGGGGGCAGGTCGTGCTCGGGGAGCTTGGGCGCTGGAGCCTCTGGGCGGCGGGACGCCGGCTCGGGGGGCGGTCGGGCGTGCGGTTCTGGACTGCGCGCAGGCTGGGAGCGCTGCTCGGCGACGCCGGTCTGGTGGCCGGCTCCCCTCGAGGCGCCGTGTTCTATCCTCGCAGCGCGCGAGTCGCCCGCGCCATGGGGGGACTGGACCAGTGGCTCGGTCGAGTCACCACGCTGGGCGCCGCGTTCATCGCGGTCGCGGGGAGGAAGCCGGAACGGCCGCCCGGCCGGTAGATTGTCCTCATGCCGCCCTCCTTCCACGGCATCCATCACGTCACCTGCATCGCCGGCGACCCGCAGCGGAACCTCAACTTCTACGCACGTTCTTCACCGTGGCCGGACATGGCTCCGGTGCAGCCCGGTATCGGCCTGACAATGGAGGTCATCTTCGCGGTGCCGCGCGGGAGCCTGGGGTATTGGCGAGAGCGCCTGGCCGCGAACGGCGCAACGCCGGGCGAACCGGAGCCCCGGTTCGGTGAGCCGGTGCTGCCGTTCGGCGATCCCCCGGACTCCCGCTCGCGTTGGTAGAGCGCGATCGCCGGCGGCCTTTCGTTCCGTGGGAACAGAGCCCCGTCCCCGCGGACCATCAGCTCCGCGGCATGGCGTCGCGGCTCGCCAGGACAACAACGACGACCTGTGGGAGAATGGCCACCCCGAGGACGGTGTCGCGGGCGAATGGCCTACTCATGGCGTCCCCGGCCCGTCACCCCCGGCACTTCCGGGTGAACTCCCGCTCGACCCGCCTGGGATCGTTGATGGTCTCGCTCGACCCGCCTGGGATCGTTGATGGTCTCGTAGAACTCGTCCAGATACTTGATCGTCTCCTGGGCCACCTTGGGGTCCAAGTCCGGCTGCTCCCGGTAGAGCTGGTAGATCGCTTCCTTTTGCTCGTTGAACAGGGCGAACACCTTTGGAAGGCTGGCGGCGGATGAACAGAGTCCGCGATAGATCCGGTCCCGCACGCTTCGGATGCCCAGGTTGCGATCCGCCGGCTTGAACAGCTGGTCCGCGTAGCGCGTGTTCACCAGGCCCGAGATGTCGAAATCGTAAGGCACCGAAAAAACCGGTCCCTCGCCGGGATCGCCAATAGCCCGGGTGTTGTGACAGCACTTATCCTCGCCCGGTTCGGCGTTGAAAGCCGACCAGTCCGGGTTGCCGATGAGGTACTGGAAGACCTCGATCAAGGCGAGGTAGTACTGCTCGGCCATTTCCGGCGGCACAACTTGCGTGGTCAGGACCCGCCATCCGTGGCGTGCGGCCACCATCTCATCGTCCTCGATCAGGAACCCGAACCGGGTGAGCGTGTCGAGTTTCCCGTCCGTATCCACGTAGGTGGTGCGGGTCAGGCGCGCGCGGAAGCTCAAGTCCGAGAGGAGGTTGAAGACGCGATAGACCAGGTACTCCTGCAGTACGTACTGCTCGTACTCGGCGCGGTTGCTCTGGCAATGCACGGCGAGCTTCAGCTTGTCCTGTCCGCGGAAGGTTGTCGACGCGACCTGGCCCTTCTCGAAATTCAGCCGAAGGGGTGGAAACTCGCAGATGCGACGGGTCAGACGGGTCTTGCCGCGGGTGCGGATCTTCACGTTGAGTTTGGCGTCCTGCCCATCGGCCTGGTGGTGGGTCAGCGTCCCGGGGTACTCCTCGCTCTCCTGATCCCGGTGCCTGAAGATGGTATTGAGCGGCGCCTCGAGGGTGAGCCTCAAGGGGTCGTGGCTGGCAAACACCGGCGCCGACGCGGCGGCCTGGCGGAGGGAGTCCGGGACTTCGATCTGCGCGAACGCCGGGACGCTCCACACGACGGCCAGCGTGAGCATGGTCGCAACGGGTCGCATGCTGCCTCCACGTGAGCTTGGTTGCCACCCCAATGTTTCGCCTGCGGCCCGGCGCCGCAAGGCAGGCGGCCGGTGGCGGGCCGGCGGCAAACGCGGAGCTTCGGGGCCATGCATCCCGAGACGGCGTTCGTCGTTCTGTTCGTGGTGGCCACGGCCGTCGCCATCGCGGCACGGCGATTCGGCTCCCCCTACACGGTGGCGCTGGTCGTGACCGGCCTGGCGCCCGGCGCGATCCACGCCTTCGAGCCGCCCCATCTGACCAAGGAGCTGCTGTTCGCGGTGTTCCCGGCGGAAGCTCCGCGAGCGCGATCCCGAGCGGCACCCAGCGACACGGTCCCGCGAACGACACCGGTGACGCTCGAGGCCCAAACATCGGATCGGTCAGCAGGTTGAGCCCGCCCATCTGGATCAACGTCGCGGCGAGCCCAATCCAGGTGATCACCAGCTCGTCCGGCCCTGCACGCGGCCGGCGCACCTCCGGCGTGGCGCGGCGGAACATCGAAGGGTCCGGGTCCCTGGGCGGCGGATGCACCGTGCCCTGGTACGCCCAACGCAAGAGGGCACGGAAGTTCGGCGGCCGAGTGGGGGACCAGGGGTTACG
>JACPAP010000218.1 GCA_016180765.1 Gemmatimonadota bacterium | reverse complement strand
CGTTGCTCTACGTCGCGGACTCGGGGCCCGGCGTCCCGGCGGAGGATCGCGAGCGGGTCTTCGATCCCTTCTTCACCACCAAACCCCCGGGCTCCGGGACCGGACTGGGCCTGGCCGTGGTGCAGCGCACGGTCCACCAGTGCGGCGGCGTGGTGTGGGTCGAGACTGGGCGCGAGGGCGGAGCGGCGTTCAAAGTCTTTCTGCCCGAGGCCGGGCCATGAAGCTCTTGATCGTCGACGACGACGCCGGCCTCCGTCAGTCGCTGACGCTCCTCCTGCAACAGGCCGAGTACGAGGTTGAGCCGTTCGACATCATCCTGTGCGACGTGCGCATGCCGGAGATGGAGGGGCTGGAGTTCCTCCGGCGCTACCGCGAGACCAAGGGCTCCGCCCTGGTGATCATGATGAGCGCCTACGGAGGCGAAGACGCCGCCATCGCGGCCATGAAGGAGGGCGCCTACGACTACCTGCCCAAGCCGTTCCGCTCGGACGAAGTGCTGCTCACGCTGCGCAAGGCCGAGGAGCGGGAGCAACTCCGCGGCCAGGTGGCGAGCCTCACGGCGGAGTTGGCGCGGTGGACCGATCGGGAGGTCATCGCCGAGTCCCCGGCCATGCGCCGGGTGGTGGATCTGGCCACGCGGGTGGCGCCCCATCCCACCACCGTGCTGATCACCGGCGACAGCGGGACGGGGAAAGAAGGGCCATCCATCGCATGAGCCCGCGCCACGCGGCCCGGTTCGTGGCGCTCAACTGCGGCGCCATCCCGGAGCACCTGCTGGAGTCGGAGCTGTTCGGGCATAGCCGTGGCGCATTTACCGGTGCTACGGCCGACAAGCGCGGCCTGTTCGAGGAAGCCGATGGAGGCACGCTCCTGCTGGACGAGGTGGGCGACCTCCCCCTGGCGCTGCAGGTCAAGCTCCTCCGGGTGCTTCAGGAAGGGGAGATCCGTCGCGTCGGCGACTCGCGGGCCCGGCGCGTGGACGTGCGAGTGCTCGCCGCCACGGCGCGAGACCTGGAGCAGGACACCGCCGGCGGCCGGTTCCGCGAGGACCTGTACTACCGTCTCAACGTGGTCCGGATTCACATCCCGCCGCTCCGCGAGCGACCTGAAGACCTCGCGGCCCTGGTGGCTTCCCTGCTCGAGCGGATCGTCCGACGGACCGGCAAACCGGTCACGCTCGCCCCCGAGGCCTTGGCCGCCATCCGGGTGTGCCCGTGGCCCGGCAATGTCCGAGAGCTGGAAAACGCGCTGGAGCGGGCCGTGGTGCTGAGTCCCGATGGCATGATTCGCGACGTCGGGTTGGGGGCGGCTGCCCCGGCCGCGCCCGTCGAGCGCGGCGTGGGCACCCCCACCCTGGCAGCTGCGTTGCGTGACGCCGAGCGTGAGGCGATCCAAAGAGCCCTGGCCGCGACCGGCGGCAACCGTCGCGATGCGGCGAAGATCCTTGGCATCAGCGTTCGCAGCCTCTTCTACAAGCTCAGGAACGCAGACCTCGAACGTGCATGATCTTGCACTCTATGCGGCTTCTTGCACGGGCGTGACATCGTGGCGAAAGAGAGTAAGTGATTGATATATAAAGACCTATATACCTGGCACGCCAATTGACAAGATACTGGGCCATGAGGTCGCCAACCATGCGAAACACCAGAGGCATAACCCTGATCGAGCTGTTGATCGTCGTCACCGTGATGGGCCTCATGGCGGCGATGGCGATCCCCCAGTTCGGGAGGCTGAGGGTGCAGTGGCAGGTGGACGGGGCCGCCCAGCAGCTGGTGGGAGATCTCTCCAGGGCCCGAGTCGAAGCGGTGAAACGGAACGCCATCGTCTGGTTGGCCCGGACGGACGCCACCACTTATACGATTCAGTACATCGGTAAGCGCAGCCTGCCCGGCACCGTGCAGTTCACGGCGGGTCCGGATACGGTCAAGTTCGCCGCCTTCGGTCCGGCGTTGGTCGGAGCCGGCACGTTTACGCTGGCCCTGAGCACGTTCACCAAGAAGGTCGAAGTCAATGCCGCGGGATTTGCCAGTGTGCGCTAAGCGAGAGGCCGGCTTCACGTTGGCGGAGCTGATGGTGGCCGTTCTGCTCCTGGTTGTGGGGGTGTTGGCAGTGGCCAGCATCATGGCGACCGCGACGCTCCGGCAGGTACGGTCCACCGTGGTGACGGAGATGACGGCCTTGGCCGAGAGCAAGGTGGAAGAGTTGCGGGCGCACGCCATCTACAAGAGTGCCGACACGGTCCAGGTCAGCCTGGGCGGTTCGCTGACGACATCCGAAGCCGATCACGCCGACACCGTGACCAGCCCGGTGGGCCGGCCTTACATCCGCCGGTGGCTGATCGAGGCGGGGGTGGCGGGCACCCGGCGGGCCACCTTGCGGATCGCGTCAGAGCAGCAGTCCCGGGTCAGAGTGCCGGCGATGGACTTCCCAACCCTGCTCCTGGTGGTGCGATGAACCGGATTCGCAATCGCCGCGGCTTCTCGCTGGTCGAGCTGATGCTCTCGCTGAGCATCCTCACGGTGGTCATGGGCGCGCTCATGTCGGCGGTGCTCAGGGTGCAGCGCGGGTATGTGGACCAGCGCGAGCGAGTGCGTGCGCAGGAGTCGCTGCGGGTGGCGCAGATGACCCTGATTACCGTTCTGCGCGCCGCCGGCGCCGACCCACTGAACCAAGGGCTCGCGCAGCTCCACCCGGACCCGGACAACAACGGCGTCTTCGACGACCTGCGCGTGGTCTCGGACTTCAACCCCCCGGACGGTGACGTCAACGATCCGCTGGAAGACGTCCAGGTCTGGGTGAGGAGTGACACGCTCTGGGTCCGCTGGCAGGCCGGCGGGGCGGCGCAGGCGCTCGCCGAGCCGATCCGGAGCCTCCGGTTCCAATACTACGCTAACAACGGCACCGAGATCACGACCACGTCGGAGACCGTGGGGGCCACGCGCGCGAAGTTCGTGCTGGAAGCGCCGCGCGATCCCCGCCTGGGAACCTTGGAAAGGATCGAATCATGGTGGGTCCAACTACGCAACCGGACGGCCAATTGACGCGCCGGGTTCTGGGACGGGCGGGGATCGCCCTGCCCGCGGCCATTACGGCCCTGGCGGCGCTCAGCGTCCTGATCGCCGGCGTCTGGGTCATCGTGGACCTGAACGCCAAGACCAGCCTCAACCGGCGATCCGCCATGCACGCCTTGCTGGTGGCGGAGGCGGGTGCCTCCCACGCCCTGGGACTCACGCGCGGGAAGCTGAGGAAGATAAGCTTCGACACCCTGATCAAGGGTAGTGACGGCGTCCTCGGAACCACGGACGACCACCTGCTCATCAGCTACGATCTGACCACCGACGAGGCGATCCCCGCGGAGGGGCGCGCGTTCGGCGGCGGGACCTATTTCGTCACGCTGGTGAATGACCCGCCGGACCCGGGCGACGCCCTCAGCCCCCAGACCGATACCAACAACCGGCTGCTGGCCCGTTGCCGCGGCGTCATGCCGGACGGCGCCTCGGCGGAGATCCAGGCCGTGATTGGGTACTTCCCGTACCCGGCGCTGGCGACGGAGGGAAAGCTCAAGTTCGGCGGGAGTGCGAAGGTTGACGGGGCGTGCGGCGGGATCCACGCCAATGGCGACCTTTCGGTGCAGGGTTCGGCCACCACGGTGTGCGGCTCGGTCACGGCGTCCGGCGGCGTGAGCGGCGGCACGATCCAGAACTGCGACGGCAGCTCCAACACGCCGTTGAGCAACCAGCCGCCGGCGGACATCCCCGAGCTCAGCGCGACCGGGATGTGCACCGCCCTGAATCGGTTCGACTTGCGGGCTGATGGATTCATTGACTCGGTCGTGGCCGGCGTGGTGGTGAAGACCGTTGACGCCACCGGCAGCGCCCAGTGGGGTTGGAAGCACAGTATATCGGGTGGTAACGTGAAGTGGGACAAGGGGTCAAGTGGCACGACCGATGGGGTCTTTTGCGTCAACGGGAACGCGTACATCACCGGGGGCGGCACCAGTTCGGATCCCTGGGACACGTCGATCTTTGCCACCGGGTCGGTTCGGCTTTCGGGTAATCCCGTTATGCAGGCGCTCGACCCCTCGGGGGCCCTGGTCGTCGCCGACGGCGACGTCCTGTGGACGGGGACAAGCTCGGGAAACTCTTACAACGGGCTCATCTACGCCGGGGCGCAGTGTGCCGCCAGTGGCGGGGTCACGATCACTGGCCAGCTGCTCTGCAAGGACCATCCCAATCCTGCGGGAAGCGATGACATCGTGAAATTCGGTGACGGGGAATTGACCGCTGACGTGAGCGGAAACCCCACAATCACCTTCGGGTGCGGCGGGATGCTTTCGAAGCGGAAGTTCCTGTCCTGGTGGCAGAAGCTGGGCTCGTAAGTTCACCTGCCTGCCCAGTGGTCGCCGGCCCGCCCTTGAGAGGTGGGCCGGCATGTTTTTGGGCGTCGGAGTAACCGCGTTTCTTTGCACCGCGCGGCATAGCTCGGGTTATGCCGGATCCGGCTTCCGGTGCCATTGTCTCACCTGTGAAGGGGATGACCTTGATCGAGGTCCTGCTCGCGGTGGTGGTCTTGTCCACCGGGGTGCTGGCCGCCGCGTCGGCCGCCGCGGTCGTTGCCAACCTGGTCGCGCAGGGGAGGCGGGCCACTCAGGCGGCCACCCTCGCCGCGGAGCGCCTGGAAACGCTCCGCAGCCAGCCCTGCGCCAGCCTGAGCGGCGGTACGGCCCTGCTCGGTGACTACCAGGTCACCTGGACGGTGGCGAGCACCCTGAATGGCCGGGGTCGGCGCGTCCTGGTCACCCTGGCCTGGCCTACGGCCCGGGCGGTCCACGCCGAGACCTTCGCGAGCACCTTCGCGTGTTGAGCCGGCGGGGGTTCACGTTGACCGAGCTGCTGGTCGCCCTGGCGCTGGGCGGGATCGTCGCCACGGCCATCGGCCGCGTGCTGATCCACACCCACCGGCTCGCTCAGCGCCTGGCGCAACGCATCGAATTGAACCACAACCTGCGCTCGGCCGTGGCCATTCTCCCCGTGGATCTTCGCGAGCTGGACGCGACCGACCCGGCCGGGAGCGACATTATCGACATGACGGTTTCATCGCTCAGGTACAAGGCCATGCGGGGGTTCTATATGACCTGCCTTCCAGCGTCCGGCAGCAGGGTCTCGCTGGATACTGCCGCGATGGGCTCCCGTCCCCTGGACCCCGAGTACGATTCGCTGCTGATCTTCAGCGACGGCCAGACCCTCCTCGCCGGCGATGACCGGTGGGTGCACGTGGACCTGACGGCCGCCACGCTCGGCCGCAACTGTCCCGGCGGGGCGCCCAGCCTGGACGCGACCATCCGTCCCGGGCTGGCCGGTCCCGACAGCGTCCTGGCGGGCAGCCCGGTGCGCAGCTTCGAGGTCACCCAGGTGCGGCGCTACGCGGATGCCGCTGGGGTCACCTGGGTCGGCGCCCGGCGGTTCAGCAAGGTGACCGGGTGGACCGCCCTTCAACCGGTGGCCGGGCCCCTCGGGCCGGGAGGGCTTCGGTTTACCTACTTCGCGCGCGAGGGCGCCCCCACCCGTGACCCGGCGCGCGTGGCGCGCATCGGCATCATGGTCACTGGGCGAACGTCGCTCCCCGTGTGGCTGGGCAGCGGGAAGCCCCGTTACCTGGCGGACAGCCTGGCCACTCAGGTGGCGCTGCGGAACAACCGGTAGACGGAGCACATCGTGAAGCGGCCTGAGAGCGAACGGGGTGTCGCGCTCGTCGCGGCGATCGTGGCGCTGCTGGTGGTGGGCGCAATGGTGGCAGGATCCGTGTTCATCGCCCTTCAAGAGCAACGCATTGGCCGTAACACGGTCCGCCAACAGCAGGCGTTCGCAACGGCGGAAGCGGCCGCCTTGGAGCCCGTGACGGCCTGGGGCGCGGAGGCCTACCGAGACCTGCCGGTTGGCGGGACCGCCACGGCCATCGGCACCACCACCACCGGCTGGTT
Organism: Gemmatimonadota bacterium; assembly: GCA_016180765.1. Taxonomy (GTDB): domain Bacteria; phylum Gemmatimonadota; class Gemmatimonadetes; order Gemmatimonadales; family GWC2-71-9; genus JACPAP01. The sequence goes on along the minus strand of JACPAP010000218.1, from coordinate 7,361 downwards.
CCAACACCGTGTACGACGCCTGAGCGCCATGCTCTACCTCAGCCAGGCGGACGGGTTCAGCTGGGATCGGTCTTCGCGGCAACGCGTGGTCGTGGTGCTCCGCCTGAGCCCCCTGCCGGTCAACGTGGATGCGGCGCTCAAGACCCTAGGCCCTCTCGGGCTGGGCGGCGCTTCGGACGTCACGGGCACCGATGTGCCGCCCCCAGGCTGGGCCGCCTGCCCTCCCACCGGGCCGACCCTGCCGGCCGTCCGCATCGAGGGCCCGGCGGGGCCCTCGGGATGCGGCCTCCGCTGCCTCTTCGGGGACCTTCCCTTCGATTCGCTTCGGAACTTCGCCACCAATGCGGTGCAGCCCGCCGGCCACGTTAGGATGGTCCGGCCTAGTCTGAGCGGTGCTGCCTGCAACACCGAGGACCCCTACAATTGGGGAGACCCACGGGATCCGGACGGCCCCTGTGGCAGCTACTTCCCGGCCATCTGGGCGGAGTCGGACCTGAGCCTGGATGGCATCCGGGGTCAAGGCGTGCTGATGGTGAACGGCGACCTCACGCTCGGGGGGGGATTCGAGTTCGTCGGCCCTGTGCTGGTCAGAGGCACCCTCAGGACCTCCGGCGTGGGCGCCCGGCTTACGGGCGCCGTCATCGCCGGGGCCGTCTCCCTCGACCAGAGCGGCGTCCTGGGCCGCTCCGCCATCCAGTTCTCGAGCTGCGCCGTGAGCCGGGCGCTCACCGGATCGGCGATCCTGATGCCGCTGGCGGAACGCGGGTGGGCAGGGCTTTACTGAGGGTCGTTCGGAGAAGTTGCCGCCTCAAAACCGGCCGAGGCGGCTACAGAGGCGAGTGAAGGACGTGAGCGAGGTGAAGTGACGTAACTCACTGGCCAGCGAAGAGTTGTTTGTTGTCGCTTAAAGTATCTTGGAGCTTGACAAAAACCAGGGTGGGTCGTACTGTTGTCGTCCGCTCTACCCCCTTATGTGCTTAACCTGTAGGGAGATATGGCGCTTTTCGGTCTCGGGGGCTCAAAGACGACGGTCGGGCTGGACATCGGCAGCGGCCTGATCAAGGTGGTCTCGGTTAACCATGGCAAGGGCGAGCCGGTGCTGGCCAAGGTCGGCGTGGCGCCCGTGCTTCAGGACGCCATCGTCGAGGGGGAAATCATGGACCCCGGGGTAGTGGGGGACGCCATCCGGAGCGCCTTGGAGGCCGCCGGCCTCAAGCAGAAGCGGGTGGTGGCCGCCGTGGGCGGGCGCGACGTGATCATCAAGAAGATCCAGGTGGACCGCATGAAGGAAAGCGATGCGGCCGACGTGGTCCGCTGGGAAGCGCAGCAGCACGTCCCGTTTGACATTGAAGGAGTCCAGTTGGACTTCCAGGTCCTGGACCCGGAGGGCGAGGGGGTCCAGATGGACGTCCTCCTGGTAGCGGCCAAGCGGGAGTTGGTGGAGAACCGGGCGGCCCTGCTGACGGACGCCGGGTTGGATCCGGCGATCGTGGACGTGGACGCGTTCGCCCTGCACAACGCCTTCGAGGTGAACTACCCGGAGGCCATGCAGGGGGTGGCGGCCATGATCCACATCGGTCACGAAGTGACCAACGTGAACATCCTCCAGGATGGCGTGCCCCTCCTCACCCGGGACTTGAGCGTGGGCACCCGCAAGTTCCGCGAAGACCTCCAGCGGGAGCGAGGCATGTCGGCCGAGGACGCGGACCGCCTGCTCCAGGGGTTCGAGCGGAGCCCGGATCTGGATCCCTTCGTCAAGAACCGGGGCGAGGAGATCGGCGTGGGCGTGGAGCGGGCCGGAGCCTTTTTGGCCTCGGCGTCACGGGACGCGGGGCAGATCCAGCGTCTCTATTGCTCCGGTGGGGGGGCCCGCATCCCCGGCCTGGCAGACACGTTAGGCGAGCGCCTCCGCCTCCCGATCGAGGTGGCCGACCCCATCAAGGGCCTGACGGTCAAGGATGACGCCTTTGGCAGCCTCGCCCTGGACGAGGTGGCGCCTCTCCTGATGCTGGCCGTGGGGCTGGCGCTCAGGAAGCTGAACTAAGCAGCCATGATCGAAATCAACCTGCTTCCCGGCCAGAAGCGGAAAAAGCGAGCCGCTGCGGGGCTCGCGATGCCAGACTTCAAGGCCCTGCTGGCGCAGGTCAAGGACCCCCTGCTCCTCGGGGCGGTGGGCGCCTGGGCCGCGGTGCTGGTGGTGGTGGGGTTCATCTACGTCACCGAGGGCCGGAAGCTGGCAGCCATGCAGCAGGACCTGAGCCGGGTGGAGGCGGATGCCCGCCGGTTCGAGGCCCTCATCAACCAGAAGCGCAAAGAAGAGCGGCTGCGGGACTCCCTGGTGGCGGAGCTGGACGCGATCCGGGCGATCGACTCGGACCGCTACGTCTGGCCCCACATCCTGGAGGAGATCACCAAGGCCCTCCCGGATTTCACCTGGCTCGAGTCGGTGGCCGTGGTCCCCAGCGGCGGCGGGGCGGCGGGAGCGGACAGCCTGGCCAAGCCGGCGGTCCAGGTTCTGCTGGACGGGCGGACCGGCGACATGGGCGGATACACCCGGTTCCTGCGGCAACTGGGGGAGTCCCCGTGGCTCACCAACGTCGTCGCTGGAGCGACCAAGACGGTGGTCGAGAAGGAGAGACCGGTTCTGTCGTTCACTATCAGCGTGACGTTCCGGCAGGCGGACTCGGCCTTCATCCGTACGGCGCCGGTCCTGGAATCGGTTCGGTAGAGGCACGGCATGGCGCTCGACGCGAAACAACGGCAACAGCTCCTGGGCTTCGCCATCTTCCTGGCGGTCGTGGCGGTGGTGGCTTTCTGGATGTACTGGCGTGCGCCCAAGGTCGCCGAGATGGCGGGTATGCGGATCCGGATCGACTCGCTTCAGGCCCGGGTGGATTCGGCCAGGAGGGACCTGGCGTCCGGCACGGTGGAGGCGCTGCGCCGGCGGGTGCGTGATTTCGAGGCGAGCCTCGGAGTCATGCGGACCTTGGTGCCCACCGGCGCCGAGGTGCCCAGCCTGATTGACGACGTCTCGGCGCGGGCCAAGCGGCGCGGGGTGGAGATCGCCGAGATCACGCCCATGAGTCCCGGTCCGGGGCGCCCCTTCGAGACCCACCGCTACCGGTTCTCCGTGATCGGGCACTACGACGAAATCGGCGAATTCCTGGCGGACGTGGCGTCCCTGCGGCGCATCATGGTGCCATTGGAGGTCGCGGTGACGCGGGCGAGCCAGACGGCGGCGAACACCTACAGGGACACCACCGGTGCGCTGGCGCAGGCCACGTTCCAGCTGCGGACCTTCGTCAAGCCGGGGGCGGCGGACACGGTGGGCGGAGGGCAGCAGCGGTGAACCGGTGCATCCTCCCCGTGGCCCTGGCGCTGGCAGGGCTGGCGTGCGGCGGCGACCAGGCCCCGCCCCCCGCTCCCGGGACGCCGGCGGCGCAGCGGGCCCCGCCGGGGACGACCCAGCCCGGAGCGCAGCCCCCCGGGCAAGCGGCGCCGGACAGCGCCATGCAGGACACCCTGGGGACCCGGACCGGCCTGGTGCGAGAGGTGTTCGCGTATCGCAGCGCCGGGCGGGATCCGTTGCAGTCGCTGCTCACCTCGGGAGACATCCGGCCCCTGCTGGAGGACCTCCGGCTGACCACGGTGCTCTACGACGGTCGCTACCCGGCGCGCAGCGTGGCCGTGCTGCGGGACGTGTCGGTGAACAAGCGCTATGACGTGCGCGTGGACGACGAGTTGGGGCGCCTGCGGGTCGTCGCGATCCGGCCCCGGGAAGTGATCTTCTCGCTCGAAGAGTTCGGCGTCACGCGTCAGGTGACGCTGGCGCTGCCGAAGCAGGAGGGGATTCCATGATGCTGTCGCTGTTGCTCGCCGTTGGGCTCGGGCCCGCGGCGCCCGTTGCCCGTCCCGCTCCCGGGCCGGCGGAGGTCACCGCCGTCAGCGTGATGCCGGGTCCGGGCCGCGCCCAGGTGGTGATCGACGTCGCCGGCGGCGTCACGGTGCAGGACTTCACGCTGAGGAATCCGGACCGCCTGGTCATTGATCTGGTGGGGGCGTCCCTGGCGGCGCCGTACGTGCAGTACGACGGGAAGAACCGCGGCGGCATCCTGGACGTCCGCTACGCGCAGTTCCGTCCCGACGTGGTGCGCGTGGTCCTGGAGCTGGAGCGCCTGACCGATTATCAGGTGGACTACGCCAACGGAGCGGTGACCGTGTCGCTGGGCACGGACCGCTCGTTCGCCGCCTGGTCGTCGGGCGACGGCAGCTGGGCCAAGAACCTGGCGCAGTTCGCGGAGGCCTCCGCGGCCGCTGCGGCCCCTCCGGCCGCTTCGGCCCCTCCGGCTCAGCAGGCGCAGTCGCAGCAGCCGCCCCTCACCGCGTCGTGGGACAACGCACCGATCTCCGACGTGATCGCCGGCTTCGCGGCGTTCAGCGGCAAGACCATCATCGTGGGGAAGAGCGTCACCGGGACGGTGACCGCCACCGTCAAGAACCAGCCGTGGGACATCGCGTTCCATCAAATCCTGCAGGCGCAGGCCCTGGCGGCCTTCGAAGAGTTCCCGGGCATCATCCGGGTGGACGATCAGGCCGCCCTCGCCAAGCTCGACTCCATCGAGCCGCTCCAGACCACCATCCAGCGGATCAACTACGCGCGAGCGGCGAGCCTGGTGCCCGCGCTCGACGCCATCAAGTCGTCGCGCGGCAAGATCGTCGCCGACACCGCTACCAACAGCCTGATCATCACGGATGTGGTGAGCCGGATCGGCAACTACAGCGACTTCCTGAGCCAGCTCGACGTGCGCACCCCCCAGGTCTCCATCCAGACCAGGCTGGTGTTCGTGAACCGCACCGAGCTGGAGAACCTGGGCATCAAGTACGACCTGGGCTCGCCCACCCAGTTCTTCAATCGGCTGGTCCAGCGGGGCGACCCCGCCTCGGCCCAGCCGGTTGACACCGACGGCGACGGCGTGCCGGACGCGGTCCGGCCCACCGAGCAGTTCGATGCCGACGAGGTGTTGGTGGACCTGGGCGGCAACTCGCTCTCCGCCCTCGCCAACGCGGACGCCGGCGTGGCGGGGGCGGCCCTGCGGCTCATCTTCTCGACCGCCATCGGCAACTTCAACCTGACGTCGTTCCTCGAGGCGCTGGAGACGGTGGAGCTTTCCGATCTCCAGGCCGAACCGGTGATCTCGACGGCGGACAACACCCAGGCCTACATCCTGGTGGGTGAGCGCACCCCGATCCGCGTGGTGGACGTGAGCTCGCCGACGACCGGAGCCGCGGTCACCCGGGCGACGGTGGACTACCAGCAAACCGGTATTCTGCTCCGGGTGACGCCCCACGTCACCGCCAACCGGCAGGTCCTCATGAGGCTCCGCGCCGAGAACTCGAGCGTGGTGGCGGCCCCGCGGGACATCGGCTTCACCTTCCAGACGCAGGAGGCCGAGAACCAGATCTTGGTCAATGACGGCGAGACCGCGGTGATCGGCGGGCTCACGGTGACCCAGGTCACGGTCTCCAAGAGCGGGATCCCCTTCCTTGTAGATCTCCCGATCCTGGGGCGAATCTTCGGGTTCACGTCGCGGCGGGAGATTCGGCGGGACCTGTTGGTCCTGGTGACCCCCCACATCGTGGACGATCTCCCGGGGGCGTCTCCCCCGGATCGTCTCTAGCGGAAGGGACGAGATCGCCATGACGCGCCTTGTGCTCAGGGGCGGTGTGCCCCTCGGACCGTTCCAACCGATCCCGCGGCCTGCGGCGGCGAGATCGGCGCTCCGGGTTGGAACGGCCCTGGTCGTCGCCGGGCTGCTCCTCGCGTGCGCCGAGCAGCGTTTCCGGCTCGGCTTCGAGTCGGATACCGCGCCGCCCACGGTCGCCATCGTGAAGTCGGCGGGCGATCCGATCGACATCCAGGCAACCGGCAAGATCAGCTTCACCGTCCAGGCGTCGGACAACCTGGGGCTCAAGACCATCGCCATCTCGATTCGAGGCGGCTTGCTCCTGGACACCACCATCACGTTCACCAGCGCCGTCACCTCGGTGAGCCAGGTCATTGACCTGCCGCAGGGAGTCAACTCCACGGTGGGCGGCACGATCAACATCACCGCCACCTCATCCGGGTCCTGGCCGCGCAGCAGGCCGGCATTCAGCGCGTGGGGTGGCAGGCCATCGGCGTGGTCAACGCCAGTGACTCGGCGTTCTATGCCCTGCCGGATACGGTGGATCTGCGGGACACCCTGACCATCCCCACGAGCACACCCGAGGGCCAATTCATCGTCTTCGGTTTCGCGGTGGACTCGGCCGGGCGGCGCGTGAGCAGCTCGTCGGTCACCGTCACGGTGCTCTTGGTGGTCAACGACACCATCCCGCCCATCGTGACGTTCACGGTCCCCCAGCGGGCCGAGGTGCGGGATTCGATCACGGTGCGGGCCAGGGACCCGAGCGGCATCGCGTCCATCGGGTGGATCGCGCTGGACACGGCGGGGGCCCAGATCTCCGGCAAGACCACCACGCTGGGCGGCACGCTCACCGACGTCTCGGTGACGGACAACCTGAACCTGAACCTGACGGCCACGCAGCTGCCGGCCCTGGTGATCCTCAAGGCGTTCGCCACCGACGCAGTGGGAAACCACGACTCCGCGCGGGTGGATACGCTGCGGACCTCGCCGGTCCTGGCGGACTCGATCATCGTGGTGAACGGGATTACCAAGCCCCTGCCGGCGGGCGGGCGGGTGGCGGACGCGATCTACAACCCCAATCGCAACGAGATCTATCTCACCAACATCGCGCTCGACCGGCTCGAGGTGTTCCGGATCTCGGACACCACGTTCGGAACAGCCATCTTCGTGGGCTCGAAGCCCTGGGGCATCGCGCTGTGGCCGAGGGACACCGTGACCGGCGGGAATGCCGACACGGTGATCGTGGCCAACTCCGGCGGGACGGATTTCAGCATCGTGGACGTGAGCCTGGGGCAGCAGCGGCGACGGCATCCGCTTCCGTCGTTCGGGGTCCAGACGGTAAAGACGGTGCAGGATCCGGAGAGCGGCAACCTCGAGCCACTGATCACCGAATACCACTTTGACGACCGCCCGCAGTATGTCGGAGCGGTGTGTCGCGGGGGAGACTGCACCGCCGGCGGTGGCGGCGACGTCATCGTGGTGCACTCGACCACCCCGACGCCGGGGCAGAGCTCCCCGTTCCCGCGGCGGGGGAGCATGCGGTGGGAGAAGGTCAACGGTCCGGTCAGCGCCACCACCGGCTGTCCCACGGCGCCCGAGCAGCACTTCTTCTGGGAACAGGCCGGCGTGCAGGCGACCGATGATGGTAGCGACACGCTGGCCGTCGTCGCTCGGAGA
>JACPAP010000306.1 GCA_016180765.1 Gemmatimonadota bacterium | reverse complement strand
GGGGCAAGCACCAGTTCGCCATTGACGCGCTGGGGGTCAACATCATCGCCCCGCCCCTGGGGACCCGGGAGGCCACGTTCACGCCCCCCGCGCCGGGGGCCTACGAGTACTACTGTGACGTCTGCTGTGGCGGGCGGGCGAACCCGACGATGGTGGGGAAGCTCATCGTGGAGGCCTAGGCCGTGCAGCCGAAGCACATCCTGGCGTTTTCGGTAGCGGCTGTTGCTATTCTGGGCCTGGCGGTCCTGGTCGGTCTAGGATCCCCCAACGCGCCCTCGCCGGCCATGGCCCGGCTGCTTCCGGCCGTGACCCTCGGGGCAGTGATCATCGCGGGCCTCGCCGACGGTTTCAACCCCTGCGCCTTCACCGTCCTGCTCCTATTCATTACCTCCCTCCTGGCGGCCGCCCAGGCGCGGTGGGCGCACAGTGCCGCTTCGCTCCGCCGACGCGTGATCGGCCTCGGGTCCATCTACATCGCTTCCGTGTTCCTCACCTATCTGGCCCTCGGGGTCGGTCTTCTCTCCACCGCTGACCTCTTCACTCAGCGCCACCTGCCGGCCAGGCTCGGGGCTGTGTTCTCCATCGCCCTCGGGCTGTGGATGCTGAAGGATTACTTCTTCCCCGATCTGGGCTTCCGCCTCGAGGCGCCCCGCGCGGTGGCCCGCTGGGCGGGGGCCTCGGCCCAGCGGGCAACCGTCCCTGCTCTTGTCGGCGGAGGCGTTCTGATCGGCCTCTGCACGGTGCCGTGCAGCGGTGCGGTGTACCTGGCCGTCCTCTCCCTGCTGGCGGCCCAGCCCAGCGCCGTCGCCGGGTTCGGGTTATTTGTGCTCCCGCTCGTGGTCATCCTGCTCCTGGCCTCCGCCCGCCCGGCTCTCAACCGCCTGGCCCACTGGAATCTCCAGCACCGGGAACGCGTTCGCCTCGGGCTCGGCGCAGGCGTGGTGCTCATAGGATTCGTTATCCTCGGGACTGTCTGATGATCAGGGGAGGAGCGCGATCCAATGGCTCCCCGCTGCCCCCGGGACCCCGGCTGACCCGAGATACGGTCACCGTCGGGCCGGGGGAGCGGTACGACATCGCGTTCACCGCGGAGGAGGCCGGGGGCTGGGCCGTCCACTGCCACATCCTGCACCACGTGACCAACGACGACCGGGAGCCGGGCGGGCTCCTTCCGCCCTCCGAGCGCTTCTCCCCGTTCGATCCCCGCTGCCTGACCGCCTTTGCGGTCGGGGCCCGTCAACGGCGGCAGTGCACCCAGGTGTGGCGTGAGTGCCCCAGGTGGTGCGGCGGTTCCCCAGGTGCGCCTGCCGTGCACGTTGCCCCCGCACCCCTTCTTGTTCCCAAAGGAGCGTGTTTTTCCCGGGCTTGAGCGAGGGAGGACGAGGGCTGAAATCTGGCAGCATTCTTGCCTGGCTTCGGCCGCACGGAGGTCTTGATGCGGCTGGGAACTTTCGGTCGAGTGCTGGCCTTGGCCGCGATTGCCGTGCTGGCGGGAGTAGGCCTCTGCCTGTTCGACACGGATGACACCGCGAGTGGGGATCTGTGCCTCTCCTCCTTCGCGACGACAAGCGGCCTGCTCCTCGCGATCCCCCTGGCCCTGACGGGTCGCTTCCTTCCCGGGTTTGCGGCGGTCTACTACTGCTACCCTCCCGATCTGCCCGCTCCACCCCCCAAGGCCTGACGTCCTGGCTTGCGTGCGTCGCCCCCCGCCCGCGATCCGGCGGGAATGCAGCGAACAACTGGTTAGGGAGGAGTCTGACGATGCGCGCACTGTTTCGCGTGGGACTCGTGCTGGCCGTAATTATCCCCTGGGCCGTTGGGCCGGTGGGAGCCCAGGACAGCCTCACCAGGAAAAACAGCCAGGGGCCGGTCACCGTCACGCTGACCCTGGTGCCTCCCATCGAGTCCGGGGCGTCGATGCGGGTGCAGGTGGTCCTGGACACCCATTCCGGACCCCTCGACGGACTCGCCCTCGAGTCGGTCCTGGCGCTCCGGAGGCCGGACGGAAGCGAGCTCCGTCCGAGCGTGGTCGAGCAGAGCGGAGGCGGCGACCACCGGCAAGCCGTTGTGGTGTTTCCCGGGGCCGCAGTGGAGAAGGCGATCGAGATCGTCGTGAGGAACGTGGGAGGGGTTCAGGAACGGAGCTTCCACTGGGAGCTCCCCGTTGGCCGGTAGGGGAAGGGTCCATGCACGGCGATGGTATACCCTTCGGGTACGGCTTCTGGTCGCTCGTCGCGGTGAACGCGGCGCTGTTCATCTTTTTCGTCCTGTCCTTCCTCACCCCGGTCAGGCGGCGGGAGTGGCGCTCCTTCGGCGTGTTCAGCGCCTTCGTGATCGCGCTCTTCACCGAGATGTACGGGTTTCCGCTGACGATTTACCTCCTCACCGCCGTCCTGGGGAGCCGCTACCCGGCCCTCAACCCCTTTTCGCATGCCTCCGGCCACCTCTGGATCACGTTCCTCGGGGGCGGGGCCTGGATGTCCGTCGTTATCCACCTGGTCTCCAACACCCTGATGCTGGGGGGGCTCCTCCTCATGGCGGCGGGGTGGCGCCGGATCCATCGGGGGCAGGGGGAGCTGGTCACCGACGGCGTGTACGGGTGGGTCCGCCATCCCCAGTACGCCGGGCTCTTCCTGATCACGGTCGGGATGCTGATCCAGTGGCCCACGATCATTACGGTGCTCACCTGGCCGATCCTGATGGTAGTCTATTACCGGCTGGCCCGCCGGGAGGAGCGCGAGGTGGAGGCCCGGTTCGGGGAGGCGTACGTCGAGTACCGGGCGCGGGTCCCGATGTTCGTCCCCCGGCCCGGGGCTGCCCGCGAACCGCGGTGGACCGAGCGATGAGCCCGCCACCCACATTCTGTTTCGTCGCGCTGTCCGCAGCGCCGAGGGGGTATCCGGACCCATGACGACCGGCGACCCGGGTTATAATCCCGCTGGAGGCTGGATCACGCCGGGCACGGCGGCGGGAAGGTCCAGGGTAAACGTGGCGCCGGTGCCGTCGCCGTCGCTGTGCACAGTGAGACAGCCTTTCATTTCCCGCGCGGCGTTGGCACTGGAGTGCACGCCAAAGCCATGGCCGGTGGCACGGGTGGTGAAACCATGCTGGAAGATGCGCGTGAGGTTTTCGGTCGGGATGCCGACGCCGTTGTCG
>JACPAP010000217.1 GCA_016180765.1 Gemmatimonadota bacterium | reverse complement strand
TCCGACGAGCTGGTCGCCCGGTTCCGCGCCCTGGGCTTCGACGCCCTCATCATGGTGGGCGGCGACGGAAGCCTGCGTATCGCGTACGATCTGTTCCGCAAGGGCTTTCCGGTGGTGGGGGTCCCCAAGACGATTGACAACGACGTGAGCGGCACGGTGATCACCTTCGGGTACGATACCGCCGTCACCACGGCGACCGAGGCGATCGACAAGGTGCATTCCACCGCCGAAAGCCACGAGCGCGTGATGGTGGTGGAGGTGATGGGGCGATATGCCGGGTGGATCGCGTTGAACTCCGGGCTGGCGGGGAGCGCCGACGTCATCCTGATCCCGGAGATCCCCTACGATATCCGCGTCGTGTGCGACAAGATCCGGGAGCGCGAGCAGGAAGGCCGGCACTTCAGCGTGGTGGTGGTCGCGGAGGGAGCGGTTCCCAAGGGAGGCGGTGTCACGGTCAAAGAAGGTGCCGGCGCCGGCACCGTGGAACGGCTGGGTGGGGTGGGCGAACGGGTCGCGGCCGAGATCACGGGCCTCACGGGGAAGGAGTCCCGCTCGCTCACGCTGGGGCATCTCCAGCGCGGGGGGTCGCCCACGACGTTCGACCGCCTGACGGCGCTCCGCTTCGGCGCGGCGGCGGTCCGGGCGGTGGCGGACGGGCGGTTCGGGCACATGGTCGCGCTGGATCCGCCCAACATCACGCTGGTGCCGCTGGCCGAGGTGCTGGCCAAACCGAAGCGGGTGCCGCTGGACAGCGACTCGGTGCAGACGGCGCGGGAGCTGGGAACCTGTTTGGGAGACTGAGCGGGAGGGGCATCACCGGCGGCAGGAGCGGCAGAGAGCGCCGGAAGGTTCCAGGGGGGGCGTTGGTGCGGCGTGGTCACGGCGCGCTGGGCGCGTCGGACATCTTGGGGCGATAGGGGCACCGGTGGGTCCCTCCGGTTGCTGTAGTGCTTCCGCCGGCGGGCGTTCGCCGCGCAGACTGTGGCACTAACGCGCCCTTCGGGACCCACCGGCGCCCTTATCGCCCAGCGCCTTATGTTTCACCACCCATGACCCACCATCCCGTCCGCGATCACTTTCTCCCCCCCGACCACGAGGCCTTCCGCCGCGCCGCGCCGGCCCCCGGCCGCGTCCTCGTCATTGCTCCTACCCGCGCCGCCTGCGAAACCATCGAGCTCGCGCTTCAACTCGACATCCACACCGTGCTCGAGCGCGAGCACGGCGAGGAGATTCGGGATCTCGCGCGCCGCGGGGTAGGATTCGGCATCGTCGCCGGTACCGGCACGGGCAAGACCCTCGGCATCCGATCCATCGCGGAGCAGATCGTGGGGCGGCCGCTCCGCGTGGGAGTGGTGAACCGGGAGCGCGAAGCGACGCCCGAGACGCCCACCTGGAACGTGGTCATCGTCACCACCGGCATCGCGCGCCGCTGGTTCCAGAGCGATCTGATCCAGCCGCGCGACACGCTGATCGCGGACGAGATCCACCAGACCTCCGCCGAGCTGGAGTTGTGTCTCGCCCTCGGCAAGCGGCTCGGCTGCCGGTTCATCTGGCTCTCCGCCACGGTGGACCCTTCGTTCTACGCCGAGTATCTGGAATCGGCGGAGGTCCTCGACACCTCGGCGTTCGATCCCTCGCTGGCGGCTCGAGTGACGATCCGGCGGCAGCGCCCGCTGGAATTCCTCGACGACCGGTTTCTCCGGCATGCGGTGCGGGAGCGGCGGGGCGTGGCGGTCTTCCTGCCCACCCGTTCGGAGGTGGAAGGGGTCGCCGCCGAGCTGGGGGGCCGGTGGGGTCGCCTGAATGCGGCCTTCTACCATGGTGGGGAGCCGATCCGGGTGATTCGGCCGTTTCTCGAGGGCACCGCCTCCAAGCCGTTCTTGTTGGCCATGACGGCGGCGGGGCAGTCGGCCCTGAACATCGCGGGTCTCGATACGGTGGTCATCTACGACGCCCGGTACGCCAACCTGGTGGAGCGCGGACGCAACGTGCTGACCCGGCAGTACCTGGGCGCCAACGAAATCCTCCAGATGGCCGGACGGGTGCATGGGCGCGTGCGGGGAGGCGAGGTCTTTCTGTTAACCGACCGCGACATCGAGTTCGACGCCCTGCGGCCCACGCCCCCGGAGTTCCAGCTGGCCGGCGACACCGAGCGGGTGGCGATCACGGCCGCGGCGATCGGCGTGGACCTGACCCAGCTGGACCTGCCGGTGCCGCTCGACCAGCGGGCCTACCGGGAGTCGGTGCGGCTCCTCACGGAGCGCGGCCTCATCGCGGAGGGGCGGCTCACGGCCTACGGTCGGGACGTGGAGGCCATGCCGGTGGAACGCCCGTGGGGCGAGCTGTTAGTGCACGCGGATGCCCGTTTGGTGCCGTTCGTGGCGGTCGCGGCGAACATCGAATCGCTGCACCGCATGACCCGCGATGAGCGCGACCTGCGCGGTCTCGTGGTCCACGGCAGCGACCACCTGACGGCGTACAACGTGTACGCGGAGGCCGTGGGCCAGTACGGATACCTGGGCCTGGTGTACGGGTTGCCGCGGCACCTGTTGGCCGACGGGATGGAGGACTGGGCGGAGCGCCGCGGGGTGCTGGTCAAAGCGATCGAGGACGTGGCGCTGGGCACCGCCTCGGTGTACCGGACCTTGGAGCTGCCGTTGCCCGAGCGCTTGCCGCGGGCCGATGGGGACGTCCTGCGGCGCTTTCGCGATCTCCTGGCCCGCGTGATGCCGTTTGATCTCGTAATGGACGGGCACCTGGCATCCGGGGAGAGCGCGCGGGTGGCCAGAGGATCGGTGTGCAGCGAGTGGGGCGCTACGGCCGGCACGGTGCGCTACTTCGCCGACCGTTTCGGGGTGCCGCGCGCGGCCATCGAGGGGACCAATCTCCCGCTCGACCTGATCCGGGGCTACGCGGTGGAGGGCCCGCCCACCCTCGAGGTGCACCACGGGCGACGGGCCGGCCTCGCGGTGGTGCATCGCACTCAATACGCGGGGTTCGAGTTGGGGCAGCGTCGCGGGACGCTGGCGGGCCGGTTCCCCAGCGAGTTAGCGCCCGCGGCGCGTGATGCTTTGGCCCAGGCGCTGTTCGACGGCCGCACCGCGCACCCGGATCAGAGCTCCCTTCGCAAGGCCTTCGCTCGGCTGGTGGATTATTGGAAGAGGTCCGGCGGGGAGCTCACCGAAGCCGAGCCTTCGAGCGTGCGGCAGAGTATACGATGGCAGCTCGAGCCGGTGGATAGCTGGGAAGCTTTCCTCGCCACGCCAATCACCCTGAACCTCGGGCGCCTGGTGCCCGAGGCCGTTCGGCATGCACTCGACGCCCTGCCGGGCGCAGTGCCGCTCTTGGGAGACAAGGTGCCGCTGACGTACGACGTGGAGAACGGCACACCGGTGGTTCGGATCCGAATGAAAGAAGGTCAGGCGCGCCGGCTGCGCTCCAGGGACCTCCCGAAGCTGGACCGCCCGGTGGTCTTCAGCGTCATGCGGGGCCGTGGTGAAGTGCTGCGGGCCCGGTCACTGGAAGAGCTACGTGCGGGCCTCGCGGGGCTGCCGCGACGCGATCGCGCGCATCACCGGCGACGCCGCTAACGCGCTCCATCCCCGTTAGCGCGGGGATGAGAATGGGTCGGGAGAACTGGTGGAACGGGGCTACCGCGTGGCTGGCTGCGTGAGCGAGAGCACGCCGAGCCAGGCGGCTGCGTACGCCCCTTGAAGCCGCTCGGGCTCCATTCCGGATTCCAGCTCGAGCCCCATGCCGTGCACCACGCCTGCCAGGAGCAGGCCGAGCTCGTCGATGGGTACCGTGGGTGCCAGGCCGAGCTGCTCGAGCAGGCCGTTCGCCGCGCTGGCGATGGCGGAGCTGAAGCTGGCGGACTCCAACCTGACCGCCCGGTCAGTCACTTGATCGTGCTGGGCAAGGAGGGCGGTCCATGCCCGGATGGTGCCGTCTCGACTCTCTGACAGCAGCAGGGTCCAGGATCGCTTGATGGCCGCGTCGGGCGTGGGGGCCTGAAACGCCTGCGCCCAGCGACTCCGCCGCCTCTCCCCCAAACGGGTGGCCGCGGCGGCCAGGAGCGCCGCTTTGGTCTTGAAGTGGTAGTGGACCAGCCCCTTGGCACAGCGCGCTTCGTGAGCGACCTGGTCCACCGTACCCCCGCCCCCGCGACGAAGCAGCCGCTCTGCCGCATCTAAGATGGTGACCCGGGCGCGCTCAGGGTCCTTCGTCATGGCGAACTCCTTGGCTGACTGGACGGTCAAATACTCACCTGCCAAGGGGCGCCCGGCAAGCCCGGCCGCAGAGACACACTCTGAAACCACGGTCCGCGCGGAGGCGTAATCGGGTCCAGATGACAGACAACCCTCTGGGGTCGCTCCTCAGCGCCGTCCTCGAGGCTCTCGGCGAGGGCGTGGTCGTCTTCGACCAGGACGGCCGCGTTGCCTACGTCAATGAATCCGCCCGTGCGGTGGTGCCGGGTCCACTCGACTCGGCAGCGTCCGGGACGGATCTGCTGGGCACGCTGCTCGAGCGCGGTGGTCGGCGGGTACCGTTGCGGCTGGGCCAGTACGTCCTCGGTGAGGCGGTGTTCCTGGAGTCGCCGGGCGAGAGCACCTTGGCCGGCCGTGAGCGGCGGGCCATCCTCCAGACGCTCCAGCACACCGGCGGGCGGCTGGCCGACGCGGCGCGCCACCTCGGGATCTCGCGCACCACGCTGTGGCGCCGGCTGAAGGAGTACGGCGTGAGGCGGAACCGCTAGCGCCCGTTTCCCCGCCCAACGTGGCGCCGTAGGTTCGTCGTTCGTACGTTCCTGCGCATGGACCAGAAGCCGTTCGTGGTAGAGGAATACGTCCGCTGGTCCGACGTGGACTATGCGGGGATCATCTTCTACGGCTCCTACGTCCGGTTCTTCGAAATCGCGGAGACCGAACTGTTCCGCGCCGCGGGCGTGCCGTACTCCGAGGTGTTCGACCGTTTCGGCATCTGGCTCCCGCGGGTGCATCTGTCCTGCGACTTCAAATACCCCGCGCGACTCGACGACTGTCTCCGCGTCGCCGCGTACTTTACCCGCTTCGGCACGAGCTCGATCGCCATCAACTTCGACGTGCTCCACGTGGGGGCGGCCCAACTTGCGGCAGCGGGCCGGGAGGTGTTGGTGTGCGTGGACCGGAAGACCATGCGTCCGAAACCGCTCCCGCCAGACCTCTTGAAGCTGCTGCAGCCCTTCGCGATGAACCAGGAGGAAGCCCGACGCCATTTGGGCCTTCGGGCCGTCACCCCGTGAGACTGGTCCCGCTGGTGATGCTTCTGGCGTCGCTGGCGGCATGTGGGGGCGGGCGCGCCAGCGCTCCCGAGGCCGACGCGGTAGGCGACACGACCCCGGCGGTGGAGGGGGCCCCGGACACGACCTACCCGCCGCCGCGGCGCGGCGCGGTGATCGCCCGCTCCGCGTCCCCAGGTCCATTGAGCGGCGCCTGGCGGGCGAGGGCTGGTGTGTGCAGTGACCCACCGAGCCTCCAGCTCCTGGGGCGTAGCGACAGCGTTGACGTAATGATCCTTCTCCGGTTGCCTGCGAGGGGCTCAGCCACGGGGGTGTACGCCGTCGCGGCGCCCGAGGACACCACGGCCACGCCACGCACGGCGCGCCTCGGCGTCCAAGAAGTGATGTATAGGGATCTCGCCTACCGGAGCGAGCGAGGGACGGTCGAATTGAACCGCCTGGACCAGCTGGCCTCTGGTCGTTTCGACGTGGTGCTGCGCGAGGTCACCTCGCAAGACACGGTGCGGTATCTGGGCGTGTTCGAGCGCATCCGGGTGGACTCTCTGCCGGCATCCGACTGTCAGGCGGCGGCGCGCGACGTTCCGCCGGGGGTCTATTGACGGGCTGGTGTTAGATTAGCCGCATGGAGCAGACCTACTTCCGCCGAGGGTTCGGTCTCAAGCAGCAGATCGAGGGCGAGCTCGCCGAGGCGTATCACAGCCGGCTGGTGGATCGCATCCGGGCGGAGGGGTACCAGCTTTCGGCGGGTGATCTGACGTTCCGCCTGGCCCAGGAGTTCGGGTTCTGCTACGGCGTGGACCGGGCGGTCGAGTACGCCTACGAGAGCCGCCGCCAGTTCCCGGATAAGCGGATCTTCCTGGTCGGCGAGATCATCCACAACCCGCACGTCAACGGCCGGCTGGAAGGTCTCGGCATCCGGATTCTGGCGCCCGGGCTCCAAGGGTTCGACTTCTCGCCCGTCCGCCACGATGACGTGGTGCTGCTTCCCGCCTTCGGAGTGACGGTGCGCGACTTCGCGCGCCTGCGGGAGATCGGCTGCGTGCTGGTGGACACGACCTGCGGATCGGTGCTCAACGTGTGGAAGCGGGTGGAGCGCTATGCCCAGGACGGTTTCACCGCCGTGGTCCACGGCAAGCACTTCCACGAGGAGACCAAGGCCACCGCGAGTCAGGTGAGCAAGTACCCCGGCGGCAAGTACCTGATCGTGCGGGACATGGCCGAAGCCGAGATCCTGTGCCGATTCATCGAGCGGGGCGATAACGGCGACGCGGTGCAGGCGACGTTCGGGCACAAGGTGTCGCCGGGCTTCGAGTTCGCGCGGGACCTCGGGCGCTTAGGCGTAGCGAACCAGACCACGATGCTCGCGGATGAATCGCTGGCCATCGCCAGGCGGCTGGGCGAATCCCTGGGGCGGCGCTACGGGACCGATCGCCTCGACCAGCACTTTCGGTCGTTCGACACCATCTGCTCCGCGACGCAGGAGCGGCAGGACGCGGTCCTGGCGTTGCTCCAAGAGCCGCTGGACGCGATGGTGGTGATCGGCGGGTACAACTCGAGCAACACCAATCACCTCGCCAAGCTGTGCGCCCGCCGGGTGAAGACCTACCACATCGCGGACGCGTCGTGCGTCGAGTCCGACGCGGGCCGGATTCGCCATAAACCGGTGGATGCGCAGGAGGAAGTGGTGGAGGAGCGCTGGCTGGACGCGACGATGCGCGTCATCGGAATCACGGCCGGCGCCTCCACGCCCAACAACAAGATCGGGGAAGCCATCGAACGGATCCTGGCCACCCGAGGGATTGCGCTGCCTGTCTGACGGCCCTGGCGGAAGCGTCGGCGACGGCGGGCCCGGCTGCCCGGAGCAAGGCGTTATCGGTTATCCGTTTTCCGTCGTCCGTCGATCCCCCGCACCTGACGGACAACGGAATACGGACAACCGGAAGCGCATCACCCCGACCGCCGCGCCCGCCGACTCCGACATCAGCATACCGTCGTCCATACCAACCGTGAGGTCGTCACCATGCCGTGGGATCTGATCCAACGGCTGCGCCCGTATCTGGTGGACGTGCTGGGCGCAGCGGCGCTGTTGTTGCTCGGGTCCATCATCGGGCGCTTTCTGGCGTCGTGGAGCCGCCGCGGCGCGCAGGCGGCGTTGGACCGGATCGGCCGCCGCGGGTCGGGGGCGAGCGCCGTCGGCGCGGCGCGGCTCGGCGCGTCGGTTCCGGCGCTGGTCGGGCAATTCGTCTACTGGCTGATTTTCCTGGCGGCCGTGGCGGCCGCCTTCGACATTCTCGGGCTGCGGGTGGTGAGCCGGGTGGGCGAGCGGCTCTCCGCGTTCGTGCCGGGCGCGCTCACGGGCCTGGCGATTGTGCTGGTGGGTCTGGTGGCGGCGAGTCTGGCGGGCGGAGTGGCGGCGGCGGGAGCCGCGTCGGCGGGGGTTCGATACGCCGGCGCGGTGGGGCGTGCGGCGCAGATCGTGGTTCTGGCGCTGGCGCTGTTGCTGGGCCTCCAGCAAATCGGCATTCACGGCGAGGTGATCGCCGGGCTGCTCGCGGCCATTCTGGCGGTGGCCCTGGCGGGGGCGGCCCTCGCGTTCGGCCTTGGGGCACGGGTCGCCGTCAGCAACATCGTCGCCGCGTACTACGTCACGCAGATGTATCGCGTGGGGCAAACGGTTCGGGTGGGGGAGATCGAGGGCCGGATTCTCCGCGCCACCTCCACGGCGCTGATCCTCGACACCAAGGACGGGCAGGTCCACGTCCCGGCCGGCCTGTTCAGCGAGCAGCCCTCCATCCTGGTCCCCGAGGCCCGTTGACATGCGCGCCGACCTGAGCGTCGCGGCCCAGTTCGTGGCCGACCATCCGGAGGAAGCCGCGCTGGTGCTGGAACAGCTGTCTTTCGCCGATGCGGCGGCCCTGCTGGCGGAGCTGGAGCCGGCGCAAGGCGCGAGGCTGGTCGCCCGGCTGAGCGCCGCGCTGGCGGTGGACTGCCTGCGGTCGCTGCCGGACCGGTTGGTGGCAGGCGTGTTAAGCGAGCTGCCCATCGATCTGGCCGCGCGAATCCTGGTGCGGGCCGGCGAGGAGACCCGCGGGTCGTGGCTGGCAGCGGTACCCGAGGAACGCGCAGAGTTCTTGCGCCGGAAGTTGCGCTACCCGCCCGGGACGGCGGGCGCGCTGGTGGACCCGCTGGTGCTGGCGTTGCCGGAGGACCTGAGCGTGGCGGAGGCCCAGAAGCAACTGCGGCGCTCGGCCGAGCGGGCGTACTACTACGTGTACGTGGTGGATCGCGAGCAGCGACTAGTCGGCGCGCTGGACATCCGGGAGCTGATGCTGGCGGAGAGCAAGGCGACGCTCGGCGCCGTGATGCACCGCGAGGTCGTGACGGTCTCGGCCCATGCGGATCTCGCGACCGTGATGAGTCACCCGGGGTGGCGCGAGCTCGACGCGTTGCCGGTGGTTGATGGTGCCGGCGTGTTCTTCGGCATCATCCGGCATCGGATGATGCGGCAGATCGCGGGGCGAGCCAACGATCAGGAGGCCCAGCCCATGGTCCGGACCCTGGTGAGTCTGGGCGAACTGTACTGGACCGGGCTGTCGGCATTCCTGGCGGGGGTGAACGCGGCGGGTCCCGGCGTTCCGCAGCGGCCACCCGCCGAGGAGGCGACGAATGGCGCGCAGTGATCGGGCGGTTCGGGCTCTTCTGGAGCGGTATCTGCAGGAGTTTCCCGATGAAGCGGCGAGGGAGTTGGAGCAGCTGCCGCTGCGGGAGGTAGTAGGGCTGCTGCAGTCGCATAGTGCGCCAGTGGCTGGGCGCGCCCTGCAACAACTGACGCCGGACCTCGCCGCCGAGGCGCTGGCCGCGCTGGCCGCCGACCCCTTCCGCGGCCTGATGCGGACGCTGGAGCCGGTGCGCGCCGCCTCGCTGCTGGCGCGGCTCGACGCGGACCAGCGGGAACGACGGCTGGCCCTCCTGGAACCGGCGGAAGCCAAGGAGATTCGGACGCTGATGAGTTATCCCTCCGGAACGGCGGGCGCGGTGATGGACGCGCGGATCACGACCTTCCGGGCCGACGCCACCGTCAAGGAAGCGCTCGCGAAGCTCCGGGCCCTGCGGGGACGCCCCATCGCCGACGTGTTCGTGATCGGCGACGACGGTCGTTTGATCGGCGCCATGCCGCTCCAGGAGCTGGCAGTTGCGGACACCGGCGTTCGCATGGACAGCTTGCGGCTGCGGGTGCCCGTGAGCGTGCAAGCGACCAGCTCGCGCGAGGAGGTCGTGGAGGTGTTCCAGCGGGGCATCGGCACCACCATCCCGGTGGTGGACTACGACGGCCGTCCGGTGGGCCTGATTCGGAACGACGTCCTGGTGGCGGCGACGCAGCAGGAAGCGACCGCCGACCTGCAGAAGATGGTGGGCGCCAGCACCGACGAGCGGGCCCTTTCTTCGGCGCCGTTCGCGGTGAAGAAGCGGCTCCCCTGGCTCCAGATCAACCTGGCGACCGCGTTTCTGGCGTCCGCGGTGGTGGGCATCTTCGAGGACACGATCGCCAAATACACGGCCCTGGCAGTGCTGCTGCCGGTGGTCGCAGGCCAGTCCGGGAACACCGGTATGCAGGCGCTGGCGGTGACGCTGCGGGGCCTCGCGCTCCGGGAGATCCGGTTGCGCCACTGGCCGCGGGTGGCCTTCAAGGAGCTGGGCGCGGGCGCCCTGAACGGCATGGCTGTGGCGCTGGTGACCGCGCTGGGCGTCTACCTCTGGAGCGATTCGACCGGGCTGGCGGTGGTGATCGGCACGGCCATGGTAGGTTCGATGGTGATCGCCAGCATCGCGGGCGCCTCGGTGCCGATGCTGCTCACGGCACTGGGCCTGGACCCGGCGCAGGCGTCGTCCGTGGTGCTGACCACGCTGACCGACTGTGGCGGGTTCTTCAGCTTCCTCGGTCTGGCGACCTTGATGACCGCCCTGTTGTAAGGTTCGGCGGCGGCGTTCCGCCGGTGTCGATGAGCGGGCGTTCGGCTCTGCCGTTTCTCACGGTTCTCGCGTTGGTCCTGCCGGGCTGCGCGGGCAAGGCCACCTACAATCCCTGGCTGGTCCCCCGGGAGAGTTTCCTGGCCGGCACCCGCATCATTGCGCTGTCACCGATCCGGGTTCCGGACGACCTGGAGCAGCCGGGGCCGGTCGAGGCGATGTTCGACTCGCTCATCGCGGACGCGGTCCTATTTCCGGAGATCGCCGTGGTGGATGCGCCCTACGCCGACGGGACCGCCACGTGGGATGGGACGTCGCAGGCGGTCGCCGGGTTTTTCACCGTCCTGATCGCGGCGATTGCGAACAGCGACTTGCCGGCCGGGACGGCGGAGGGCCTCTCGCTGGACGTGCAGATCGAGAGGCGGCGGCTCACCCCCAGCTCTTCGGGTCCGGCGCCCAGCGGCGCAGGTTCTTGAGCAGGGAGTAGGGGTTCATCCCCTTCCATCGTCCACCGTCCCCCTCCATCCCCCAGGTGGTTAGGGCGGCGGGGCTCCGGACCTTCAGCGCCCGCACTTCCTCCGCGATCACGTTGAGCGAGCCGTCGTCCTTCGCCAGCTTGCCGCTGATCCACAGGAACGGCTCGCCGCGAATCGCCACGCGATCCCGCTCGTAGATTTCCGGCCGCACGATCGCGTTGACCATTCCTGCTTCGTCCTCCATTAGCACGAACACGAAGCCTTTCGCGGTATGCGGCCGCTGGCGGGCGACCACCAGGCCGGCCACTTCGACATGCGAGTCGTGCTCCAGCTTCCCCAGGTCCCCGCTGGAGGTGAGCCCCGGCGGCAGAGAGCCGCGCATCAGCTGGAAGGGGTGCCCACCCGCCGCGAAGCCCAGCACCTCGTACTCGGCCACCAGGCGTTCGTCGGCCTCCAGGCCGCTGAACGCGAGGTGCTCGTACGGGTGATTGAGCGGCAGCTCGAGCTGATGACGCACGCGCGCCGGATCCCGCTGCTCGTGCTTTGGCGGGAGCCAGAGCCCGACCTGCCACAGCAGCTCGCGCCGCGTGAGGCCGAAGCCGTCGCAGCCGCCCACCCAGACCAGGTGCTCGATCGCGTCGCGTGACAGCTTGGGCGGCGCGCGGCGCACCAGGTCACCCAGGCTCCGGAAGAGACCGTTGCGCTCGCGCTCGAGGACGACCTGCTCCGCGGTTTCTTCGCTCCACTCGCGGAGAAAGGCCAAGCCAACGCGGACGGCGGACGGGCGGGGGTACGTCTCTTCGCGCGCTGCAGTTTCGCGCGCGCCGCAGACGAAAGGTGTTTCATGGCGCGCGCTCCACTGACGCGCGCTCAGAGACGTACCCCCGCCCGTCCGGCCGTCCGCCCTCTCCACCGTGCAATAGACATCACTCAAATTCACCTCCGGCAG
>JACPAP010000216.1 GCA_016180765.1 Gemmatimonadota bacterium | reverse complement strand
GACCTACGCGGTGGTCAAGACGCACTCCCTGGCGCATGACCGCGAGTGGATCAGGAGGCTGCTGGCCAGCGAGGTCCCCTACATCGGCGTCCTCGGGCCGCGCGCGCGCATCGAGGCGGCGCTGCGCCAGGTCGGCGCCGAGGGCGACGACCGGGTCTTCGGGCCGGTAGGACTGGACTTGGGCGCCGAGGGCCCCGAGCAGATCGCGCTCAGCATCGTGGCCGAGCTGCTCGCCGCCTGGTCAGGTCGCGAGCCGCGACACCTCCGTCAGAAAGAAGGCGTCATTCATGCCGGGTGAGCAGACCGGTCCCGCCCCCGTCGCTGCGGTGGTCCTGGCCGCGGGGGCCTCGACCCGGATGGGCGAGAACAAGCTCCTGTTCGACATCGAGGGGGAGCCGCTGGTGCGCCGCGTGGTGGGCCGGGCGACCGCCGCCGGATTGGACCCGGTCATCGTGGTGTTGGGCTACGACGCGGATCGGGTACGGCGGGAGCTCGCCGGGCTCCCGTGCCGCACGGTGCTGAACCCCGACTATGCGAACGGGATCAACGGCTCGCTCAAGGCCGGGATCGCCGCGCTCGACCCCCCTGGCGCGGCTGCCGCGGCCGTCGTCCTGCTCGCCGACATGCCCTTGGTGACCGCCGAGATGATAGCGACGCTGGTGGAACAGTATCGCGCGGGCAGGGCTCCGCCCGTGATCTCGGACTACGCGGGGGTCAACGCGCCGCCCATGCTGTACGACCGTAGCCTGTTCTCGGAGCTCCAGGCGATGGAAGGAGAAGGCTGCGGGAAACAGGTCGTGCGGCGCCACCGTGCCGAGGCGGCCGTCGTCCGTTGGCCGGCCGCGGCCCTCACGGATCTGGACGTGCCCGAGGATTGCGAGCGCGTGCGGGCCCTACTCGCGGCCGGATAGTCGGGATGCAGCCGGAACTCGTCCTGTTCGCCTCGGAGCTGGCAAAACGTGGAGAGCCCTTCGCGCTCGCCACGGTGGTGCGCCGCGAGCCGCCGAGCTCGGCGCGGGTTGGGGACACGGCCCTGGTGACGCAAGGCGGCGGGTTCCACGGCTGGGTGGGTGGGAGCTGCACCCAGCCGACCGTGGTGCGCGAGGCGCTGCGCGCGCTGGCCGAGCGCGCCCCCCGACTGATCGCGCTTTCCCCCTCCCCGGAAGCAGACCACCGTCCCGGCGTCACCGCCTTCCCCATGACGTGCCACAGCGGAGGAAGCGTGGACATCTACATCCAGCCCGTGTTGCCGGCGCCCCGCCTCGTCGTCTTCGGCGGCTCGCCTGTGGGACAGGCGCTGGCGCGGCTCGGTAAGGCGCTGGGCTACGCCGTGGACGCCGTGGACCCCGCAGCCGACCGCGCGACGTTTCCCGAGGCGGATCGGGTATTTGCAGAACCCGATGCGGCGCCGCTCCGTATGAAGCCCGGCTCACCGGGGGGAGGCGGGGAGCCCTGGCTGTGTGCGGTGGTGGCGACGATGGGTCAGTGGGACGAGGACGCGGTCCGCGCCGCGGTCGCTCTCGATCCCGCCTATCTCGGCGTCGTGGCCAGCCGGACGCGCTTCGCCGAGATCCGGGAGGCCGTCATGGGGGGCGGCATCGCGGGCGAGACGCTGGAGCGGATCAGGAATCCTGCCGGATTGGACATCGGTGCCGAGCAGCCGGAGGAGATCGCGCTCAGCGTGCTGGCTGAGATCGTACAGGTGCGCCGCACGGCGCAGCCGGAGGTTCAGCGGGCCGAGTCCGGCGGCTCCTCCCCGGCGGACGAAGCGCTGGATCCGATCTGCGGCATGACGGTGGCGGTCGCGACCGCGCGCCACCGCGCCGAGTACGGTGGGCGCACCTACTACTTCTGCTGCGCGGGATGCCGCGAGCAATTCTTGCGGGACCCGCCGCGCTATGCCACGGCGCGGGTCGCCGGGGCGGAGGGCGCCGCGTGAAGGACGCAATCCGGGCGGTGCAGGAGGCGCTGGAGCGTCACGACTACATCGCCGAGCCCGCCATCGCGACGGCCGTCTATCTGGCCAGGGAGCTGCGCAAGCCGCTCCTGGTGGAGGGCGACGCGGGAGTGGGAAAGACCGAGATCGGCAAGGTGCTCGCGCGCATGCTGGACACCGAGCTGATCCGGCTCCAGTGCTACCAGGGGCTCGACGTCAACACGGCGCTGTACGAATGGAACTACCAGCGCCAAATCCTCCATCTGAGAATCGTCGAGCGAGATGGGCGGGACCCCGCCGAGGTCGAGGCGGCGATCTTTGGCCGCGACTACTTGCTGGAGCGGCCGCTCCTGCGCGCGATCACCCGCCGCGAGGGGCCGCCGGTGCTGCTGGTGGACGAGGTGGATCGGGCCGACGACGGATTCGAAGCCTTCCTGCTCGAGCTGCTGTCGGATTTTCAGGTCACGATCCCCGAATTGGGGCCGATCCGGGCGGCCCACATCCCGTACGTCGTCCTGACCTCGAACCGCAGCCGCGAGATCGGCGACGCGCTACGCCGCCGTTGTCTCTACCTCTACATCGAGCACCCGAGCCTCGAGAAAGAAGTGCACATCATCAAGCGGAGGGTGCCGGGCGTGAGCCAGCGCCTGGCCGACCAGGTGGCGCGCTTCGTGCAGGCGCTCCGGGCCCGCCGGCTCTCGAAGGTTCCGGGGGTCGCGGAGACCCTCGATTGGGGACAGGCGCTGGTGCGCCTCCATCGCGACCACCTGGACCTGGAGGCGGTCCAGGCGACGCTCGGGTGCCTGCTGAAGGATCGCGACGACCTGAGCGCGCTGGCAGCCACCGAGACGGCCGCCCTCGTGGCGGCGGCGCAGGGAACGGAGACTGCGGCGTTATGAGCGGGCGGGACCTCGTCGCCCATCTCGCCGGGTTCGCCCGCGCGTTGCGCGCCCAGGGGTTGGGCGTGGGCTTGAGCGACGAGGTGGATGCCGCTGCGGCGCTCACCCTGGTGGATCTGTTCGATCTCGACGAGGTGCGATGCGCGCTCCGCACCGCGCTCAAGATCCGGCGGAGCGACTGGGAGCTGTTCGACCAGCTGTTTCGCCGGCTTTGGCTGGAGGACGACACCACGGTGCGCTCTCTCGAAGCGCAGCGCGCGGGGCCTCCCCCGACGCTCCCCCCGATGTGGCCGCCGGCGTTGCCCCGCGCCGGCGCAGCACCGGTCGTGACCCAGGGCGGGCAGGCGCCGCAGGGCGGGTCCGGGGAGGGGCAGCTCCCGGGCTACAGTCCCGACGTGCTCCTGCGCCGCAAGCCGTTCGAGCAGTGCACCCCCCGCGATCTCGCCGAGATGGAACGGCTGCTCGCCCGGCTGTCGCTCAAGCTCGCCACCCGCCCGAGCCGCCGGCTGGTCCCGACGGAGGGCCGGGGGTTCGTGGATCTGCGCCGCAGCTTCCGGCGCGCGGTCGGGACCCGCGGGGACTTCGTGTTCCTGGCGCGCCGCGCCCACGCGGTGGAACGGTCGCGCCTGGTCCTGTTGTGCGATACCAGCGGCTCCATGGACCCCCACAGCCGCTTCCTGCTGGCCTTCATCCTCTCGCTCAAGCGGGTGGCCAGGCGGACCGAGGCCTTCGCGTTCAACACGACCCTGACCCGGCTCACACCCTGGCTCGCGCCGGGGAAGATCGGGGTCACCCTGGATCGGCTCGCCGCCGGGGTGCCGGACTGGTCGGGCGGTACGCGGATCGGCGAGAGCCTGGCGGCCTTCGTGTCGCGCTATCAACGTCGAGTGCTCGATCCGAGGACCGTGGTGGTGATTCTGAGCGACGGGCTGGACCGCGGGGAGCCGGAGGTGCTGGTGCAGGCCATGCGTGCGATCCGTGCCCGGGCCCGCCGGCTGATCTGGCTCAACCCGCTGCTCGGCGATGCGCGTTACCGGCCCCTCGCGCGCGGGATGGAGGCGGCGCTGCCATTCGTGGACCATTTCGCCCCGGCCCATAACCTCGAGTCCCTGGAGCGCCTGGTGAGCGTCCTGGCGGCCTAGCGTGCACATCGAGAAGCGCTTCGTGGTGCAAGCGGCGCCCGACGTGGTGTGGAGGTTTCTCGCGGACCCGCATAAGGTGGCGGGCTGCCTGCCCGGGGCGGCCATCACCGGCCAGGTGGACGAGCGGACCTACGCGGGAACGATCACGGTGAAGGTAGGACCGGTCGCTACCAGCTATCGCGGGCAGGTGCGGTTCGAGCGGCTCGACGCGGCCGCGGGCACGGCGGAGATCGTCGCCTCGGGGCAGGACGTGCGCGGCAAGGGCGGCGCGGACATGCGGATGACGAGTCGGGTCGCCGAGCGCGGTCGAGGCGAGACCGAGGTAACCGTGGCGCAGGAGATCAACGTCACCGGCATTCTGGCGCAGATGGGCCGGGGCATGATTCAGGATGTCGGGGACCAGCTGTTCGAGAAGTTCACGGCGGCGATGCGGGGCCATTTGGAGGCGGCGGCGACGCCCGCGCCCGCCTTCGCCGAGCCGATTGAAGTGGTCTCGCTTGGGGCTGGGGTGGCGGGCCGCGCGCTCCGGCGGGCCGCGCGCCGTCCGGCGGTCTGGGCGCTGGTAATGGTTGGACTCGTCGTTCTCTGGTGGCTCTTACGGAGGGTCGCGGTATGATACCTGCAGCATTCGACTACCACGCGCCGGAGTCGCTGTCCGACGCGCTCGCGCTGCTCGACCAGCACGGGGAGGACGCGAAAGTCCTGGCCGGCGGCATGAGTCTCTTGCCGATGTTGAAGATCCGCCTGGCGCAGGTAGGCCATCTCGTGGACATCGGGCGCATCCCGGGCCTCGAGTACGCGAAGGAAGAAGGCGGCTTCCTCAAGATCGGCGCGGCCACGAAGGAGGCGGCGCTCGAGCGGTCCGACTTGATCCGCTCGAAGTATCCGATCCTGCTCGACACGGCCGCGGTCATCGCGGACCCGCTGGTGCGGAACCGGGCGACCGTAGGTGGCAACCTCGCGCACGGCGACCCGGCCAACGACCATCCCGCCACCATGCTGGCCCTCGGGGCCAGCGTCGTGGTCCGGGGGCCCAAGGGCGAGCGCGCCATCCCCGTCGATCAGTTCTTCCGGGGTCTCTTCACCACCGCGCTCGCCTCCAACGAGATCCTGACGGAGATCCGCATACCCGTGCCGCCGGCCCGGAGCGGCGGCGCCTACCTGAAGCTGGAGCGCAAGGTGGGCGACTTTGCCACCGCGGGGGCGGCGGCGCAGGTCACGCTCGGCGCCGGCGGCGCGATCGAGAAGGCGGGCATCGGGCTCACCAACGCGGGGCCCACGCCCATCAAGGCCGTGGAGGCCGAGAAGTTTCTGGCAGGCAAGCGGCCAGACGACCAGACGCTCCAGGAGGCCGGGCGGCTGGCGGCCAGGGCCGCGAGCCCCTCGCCGGACCGGCGGGGCGCCGCGGACTACAAGCGTGAGATGGCACGGGTACTCACCGTCCGCGCCCTGAAAGCGGCGATCCGCCGGGCAGGAGGGCCGTCCTGATGGCTATGCACAAGATCACGGTCACCGTGAACGGCACGGCGCACTCGGCCGAGGTCGAGTCGCGCTTCTTGCTGGTGCACTTCATCCGTGAAGTGCTGGGCCTCACCGGCACCCACATCGGGTGCGACACGACGCACTGCGGCGCCTGCACGGTGCTGCTCGACGGCGAGCCGGTGAAGTCCTGTACCGTGCTGGCGGTGCAGGCCCACGGCCGCCGGGTGATGACGGTCGAGGGCCTGGAGCGGGACGGCAAGCTCGACCCGATCCAGGAAGGCTTCATGCAGGAGCACGGCCTCCAGTGCGGCTTCTGCACGCCGGGCATGATGATGACGGGCCACGCCTTGCTCAGGCGCACCAAGAACCCGAGTGAGGCCGAGATCCGGCAGGCCATCTCGGGTAACCTGTGCCGCTGCACAGGCTACGTGAACATCGTCAAGGCGGTGCAGTATGCGGCCGCCAAACAACAGTAGGAGGTCGCCCATGGCACCGAAGACCACGGCCGAAGTCGGCGGGATGGGGCACGCGATCAAGCGCAAGGAGGACCCGCGCTTCATCCGCGGCCAGGGGCGCTACGTGGACGACATCACGCTCCCAGGCATGCTCTATCTGGACATCGTCCGGAGCCCGTACGCCCACGCCAAGATCAAGGCGATCCGCACGGAGCAGGCCCTCAAAGTGCCGGGGGTGCTCGCCGTGATCACGGGCGAGACGCTCGCGCAGTATAACCTCCACTGGATGCCGACGCTGATGTCGGACACCCAGATGGTGCTGCCTACCGAGAAGGTGATGTACCAGGCGCAGGAGGTGGCTGGAGTCATCGCCACGAGCCGCTATGCCGCGGCGGATGGCGTGGACGCGGTGGAGGTGGACTACGAGCCGTTGCCGGTGGTGGTGGACCCCTTCAAGGCGCTGGAGCCCGGCGCGCCGGTGCTGCGCACCGACAAGAAGGACAAGAAGGACAACCGCATCTTCCACTGGGAGGTGGGAGACCGCGCGGGCACAGACAGGGCGTTCACCGAGGCGGATGTCAAAGTGACGCAGCACATCTACCTCCCGCGCATCCACGTGGCATCCATCGAGACGTGCGGCTGCGTGGCGGACTTTGATCGGGTCCGAGGCAAGCTCACGGTCTACATGACCACGCAGGCCCCGCACGCCATTCGCACGGTGGTGGCGCTCGTCGCCGGCCACGTAGGCCTCTCCGAGGAGAAAATCCGCATCGTGTCGCCGGACATCGGCGGCGGGTTCGGCGGGAAGGTCCCCGTCTACCCGGGCTACGTCATCGCCATCGCGGCCTCGGTGGTCACCGGCCATCCGGTGAAGTGGATCGAAGACCGGATGGAGAACCTCCAGGCTGACTCCTTCGCCCGCGACTACCACATCCGGGCGGAGCTCGCGGCGAAGAAGGACGGGACGATGACCGCGCTGCGGATCAAGACGGTCGCGGACCACGGCTACGCCGACGCGGCGGCCAACCCGTCCAAGTTTCCGGCAGGCTTGTTCTCCATCTGCACCGGCTCGTACGGCTTCAAGAACGCCTTCGCCGAGGTGGACGGCGTCTACACCAACAAGCCGCCAGGCGGGATCGCCTACCGCTGCAGCTTCCGCGTCACCGAGGCGGTCCACACCATCGAACGCATGGCGGACGTGCTGGCGCAGGAGCTGAAGCTGGATCCGGCCGACCTGCGGCTGAAGAACTTCATCCCGCCCGAGAAGTTCCCCTACCGCTCGGCGCTGGGGTGGGAGTACGACAGCGGCAACTACGCCGGCGCCCTGAAGAAGGCGATGGAGAAAATCGGTTACGCCCAGCTGCGCAAAGAGCAGGCCGAGAAGCGTAAGCGCGGCGAGCTGATGGGCATCGGCATCTCAAGCTTCACCGAGATCGTCGGGGCCGGCCCGTCGAAGCAATTCGACATCCTGGGGATCAAGATGTTCGACTCGTGCGAGATCCGGGTGCACCCGACCGGCAAGGCCACGGCACGCTTTGGCACCAAGTCGCAGGGCCAGGGCCACGAGACGACGTACGCGCAGATCGTGGCCGAGGAGCTGGGGATTCCGGCCGCGCACGTGGAGGTCGAGGAGGGCGACACCGACACGGCGCCCTACGGCCTGGGCACCTATGCCAGCCGCTCGACGCCCACAGCGGGCGCCGCTGGGGCGATGGCGGCGCGCAAGATCCGGGAGAAGGCGAAGAAGATCGCCGCCCACTTGCTGGAGGTGGGGGAAGAGGATCTCGTCTGGGAGCTGGGGAAGTTCTCGGTCACGGGCGCGCCGCAGAAGTCCAAGACGATCCAGGAGATCGCGTTCGCGGCGTACACCAACCATCCGCAGGGGATGGAAGCGGGGCTCGAGGCCGTGTCCTACTACGACCCGCCCAACCTCACGTTCCCGTTCGGCAGCTACATCTGCGTGGTGGACATCGACCGCGGCACGGGCGAGGTGAAGATCCGCCGTTTCGTCGCGGTGGATGACTGCGGCAACATCATCAACCCGATGATCGTGGACGGCCAGATCCACGGCGGGCTGACGATGGGCATGGCGCCCGCGTTGCTCGAGGAGATCAGCTACGACGAGAACGGCAACATCCAGGGCGGGAGTTTCATGGACTACCTGCTCCCCACGGCTGTGGAGACGCCCAAGTGGGAGACCGACAAGACGGTAACGCCGTCCCCGCACCATCCGCTGGGCGCGAAGGGCGTGGGCGAGTCAGCCACGGTTGGCGCTCCGCCCGCGATCGTGAACGCCGTGGTCGACGCGCTGGCCCACCTCGGGGTGCGCCACATCGATATCCCGATCACGCCGGAGAAGGTGTGGCGGATCTTGAAGGAAAAGGGGGTGGCGGAGTAGAGAATCGATAATCGGCATGCATGTCGGTTCCACGAAGCAGATCCCGTTACTATGTCCGTGCTTCACGACGACGATCGCGAGCAGCTCCGAGAGCTCTTCGCCGAGCGACTCACGGAGCCTGTGACCGTTCGCCTGTACACCCAGCGCGCTTCGCCGCTCGCCGTGCCGTCGCACCAGTGCCAGGCCTGTCGCGAAACCGGCAAACTGCTCGCCGAGCTGAGCGATCTGTCGGACAAGATCAAGATCGTGACGCATGATCTGGTGACCGAAGCCGAGGAGGCCAAGCGCCAGGGGATCGAACGCATCCCGGCCCTGGTCTTCGAGGGGAAGGGACGAGGCAAAGTCCGCTACTTCGGCATCCCGGCGGGCTACGAGTGCGCCGTACTGATCGAAGCGCTGCTGGATGCCTCCCGCGGTACCACAGGGTTGAGCCCCGCCACGAAGGAGCAGCTCGCCAAGCTTCCCAAACCGGTGCACCTGGAGGTGCTGGTCACCCCCACCTGACCCTACTGCCCGCATGCGGCCAGGTTGGCCCACCAGATGGCAATCGAGAGTCCCAACGTTACGGCGGCCGTGATCGAAGCCTCCGAGTTCCCCGAGCTGATCCAGCGCTACCAGGTTCGCGGCGTGCCTAAGACCATGATCAACGCGACCGGGGTCGAGGGCGCAGTGCCCGAGCCGGCGTTGCTGAACCGGGTGATCCAGGCCGCTGCCGGCGGGCCCCGAAGCTAAATTGCCCGCCGGTCCCCAACCAAGCAGGCGTGCACCAATGCGCACTCAACCCACGTACCGAATCGCCATCGGGATCGTTCTGGTCGCGCTGGGGTCGCTCCCGGCGCCGAGCCCAGCCCAGGAGAAGACCCGATTCTCGAGTCTCCAGGACGCGCTCCGCGCCGCCGGCGCGCTGGCCGGCGGGTCCGGACCTCGCAATGTGAACTGGATCGAGGGCGGGAAACGATTCTCATTCACGATCGCAGCGGAGAGCGGGGACGAGGAGATCCGGGCCCACGATCCCGTCACTGGCCGCGACACACTGCTGTTCACGGCGCGCGGGACCACCTTCCCGGCCGCCGGCGAGCCGTTCGAGTACGAATCGTTCCTGTGGGCGGAGGATTCCAGGCACCTCGTGTTCCAGACCCGCTTCCAGCCGCTGTATCGGCGTTCGGGGGTCGCGGATTACTACGTGTACCGGCTGGCCGATGGTTCACTCACGCTGGCGGCTCGCGGGGCCCGCACCGCCGCGCTGTCGCCGAACGGCGCCATACTGGGCTACGAGCGGGACGGCGACCTGTTCGTGTACGATATGGCGGCGGGTCGTGAGACTCGGCTCACGCGGGATGCGACTGAGACGGTGTACCACGGGCGTTTCGACTGGGTCTACGAAGAGGAGTTCGGCCTGGCCCAGGCCTGGAACTGGTCGCCGGACAGCCGGTTCATCGCCTACTGGCAGGTGGACGAAAGCGCCGAGCCGGTGGTGCAGTTCAGCGACTTCGAGGGCCGCCATCCGGAGTGGTGGCGGATTCGGATCCCCAAGCCGGGCGACTCGAACCCGACGGTCCGGATCGGCGTGGTGGACGTGCAAAGCGGCGGGACCCAGTGGCTCGACCCGGAAGAGAGCGGCGAGTACTACGTACCGCGCATCTACTGGGTGGGCCGGCCGGATACGTTGGCCGTCGTGACGCTCAACCGGCCGCAGCACCAGATGAAGCTGTTCTTCTTCGATGTCCACACCGGCGGCAAGCGGCTGGTGATGACCGAGCGTTCCGAGACGTGGCTCGATGTGTACGATTTCTACGCCGGCGTGACGGACATGCTCACGTTCCCCGCCGGTACAAGTGAGTTCTTCTGGATCTCGGATCGCGACGGCTGGCAGCACATCTACCGCTACGACTACTCGGGCAAGCTGCTCAACCAGGTGACACGCGGGCGGTGGAGTGTGACGCGGATCGAGGGCATCGATCCCAGGACCCAGACGATCTACTACACGTCCACCGAGGCATCGCCGCTCCAGCGGCAGATGTACTCGATCAGATTCGACGGCAGCCGACTTCGCCGGATCACGCAGACGACCGGGACGCACGACATCAACCTGTCGCCCGACACCCGGTACTACTTCGACCGGTGGTCTTCCTTGAGCCAGCCGCGGCAGGTGGAGCTGTGGGCCACTGCGGCCAAGAAGCTGCGCACCTTCGAGGACAACGCGCGGGTCTCGCAGTGGCTCGCTACGCACGCGTACTCTCCCACCGAGATCGTCAGCTTCACCACGACCGACTCGGCGCGGCTGGACTTCTCCCTGATCAAGCCGCTGCCGTTCGATTCGACGCGCCGCTATCCGGTGGTATTCGCGATCTACGGCGGGCCGGGCTCCCAGCAGGTGTACCACGCGTTCGGTACCAGCACGTGGAACCAGTGGCTGGCCCAGCAGGGGTACATCGTGGTGGGCGTCAATAACCGGGCGTCGAACAACTACGGCAGCGCGTTCATGAAGGTCTCCTACCAGCGCCTTGGCTACTGGGAAGCCCATGACTTCGCGGAGGCTGCCGAGTACTTGAAGACGGTCCGCTACGTGGACGGTGGCCGCATCGCGATCATGGGCGGCAGCTACGGCGGGTACGCCACCATCTACACCATGGAGAGGTACCCGGACATCTTCACCGTGGGGATCGCCAACTCCCCCGTGACGGACTGGCGCCTGTACGACACCATCTACACCGAGCGCTACATGGGCCTGCTGGACGAGACCGTGTACGACGAAGCCTCGGCCATCAAGCACGCGGGCCGGATCAAGGGCCGTCTGCTGGTGATTCACTCCATGATGGACGACAACGTCCACCCGCAGAACACCATGCAGTTCCTGACGGCCGCCACCAACGCGGGCGTGGACGTGGACCTCCGGATCTACCCGCCGGGCCGGCATGGGGCGGCGTACAACCAGGCCAGCGCGTTCCTGATCCGGCAGGCGTCGTTCGAGTACCTGGAGCGGCACCTGAAAGGTGGCTTGCCAGCGCACTAACGCGCCCTTCGGGACCCATCGGGGCGCTGCGCCGGCAGCGCGGCGCACCGGGCCTGCCGCGCTACCCCCCTTTCTTCAGGCGTGCGAGTAGGAAACGCTGCAGCGCCACCGCGTTGTTGCGTAGCGGGTCGCGGGCGCCATAGAGGAGCGTAACCCGTCGTTCCCGCGCTGCGCGGATCACCGGCTCCCAGGCCGCCGGCCTCGCATCGAGTTCGGCAGCGTATCGTCTCACGAATCCGTCCCACCGAGCCGGATCGTGTCCGAACCAACGCCGGATGGCATGACTCGGGGCGACCTCCGGTAGCCAGGCCTCGAGCCGCAAGGCCTGCTTCTTGATCCCACGGGGCCAAAGTCGGCCAGGCCTCGAGCCGCAAGGCCTGCTTCTTGATCCCACGGGGCCAAAGTCGGTCTACCAAGAAACGGGCCCCATCATCGGGCGCCGGTGGGTCGTAAACCCGTCGGCAACGAATCTCGCAGACCGCGGGCTTTCGGCCGTTTGGGGTCTGGGTCGCGGCTTTAACCCTGCCCTCCGAGGGAAACGCGCTCGCTGCTGCGCTCCGGCATAGGGGCTGGGGCGAACAGCGCGTGGATCAGTCCGAGCAGCGTGATCAGCCAGCTGAGGAGAGCGACATAGCCGAACGCCCGCGCGATGGGCAGCAGGAGAGGCAGTTGCAGGGCATCTGCCAAGTCGAACGTGCAAACCGTGTACACGCCAAGCGCGAACACCATCCCCCAGTACTGGGGTTCGTAACGAAAGGACACGCCGCGATACACGTGGCGCCACGCGCCCAGGAGGAGGAGGAAGGGAATCCACCAGGTCGCCGTGACCCAGAACAGCACCGTCAGGCCTTTGATGAATGGGGCCAGCTCGCCCAGCAGGCCCGCCTGCGTCCCG
>JACPAP010000282.1 GCA_016180765.1 Gemmatimonadota bacterium | reverse complement strand
GAAGCCCATCCCCGGCTGCGCCACCGCCCCCTGGAGCGACCCCGTGAACATGCCGAACCCGTAGGCCTGGAACGCCGCCAGCACGATGGTGGTGTAGCGGGTCCACTGGGTGATGCGCTTGCGGCCCTCTTCCTCTTTTTGGAGCTTGTCCACGTAGGGGAAGACGGCGCCCGCCAGCTGGAAAATGATGGACGCCGAGATGTACGGCACGATGCCCAGCGCCAGCACCGTGGCGCGGGACAGTCCCCCGCCCACGAACATGTCGTACACGCCGAACAGGGTCTGCGCCCCCTGATTCCGCACGAAGTCGCTCAACACCTGGACGTTGACGCCCGGCCTGGCGATGTGCGCTCCCGCCCGGTACACCACCAGGCAGAGGAGCGTGAACAGAATCTTCTCTTTGAGTTCCGGTACCGCGAATAGATTGGGTATGCGTGGTGCGGTCATCCCCGGCTCACCCCTCGAAACGGCCGCCCGCCTGCTCGATCTTCAGCCGCGCTCCCGCCGACGCGGCGCAGCCCTTGACCACGTAGGCGCGGGTCACGTCGCCGACCCCAAGGAGCTTGACCGGGTCGTCCGCCCGACTCACCAGCCCCGCGGCCACCAGCGTAGCCGGCGTCACCTCTTCGGAGGACAGCTCGGCCAGCTCCCGCAGATTGACCACCTGCGCGGACGTCCGGAAGGGATTGGTGAAGCCGCGCTTGGGGACCCGCCGGATCAGAGGCATCTGGCCGCCCTCGAAGCCGGGACGCACGTTGCCCGACTTGCGGGCCCGTTGGCCCTTGTGTCCGCGTCCCGCCGTCTTCCCCAGGCCGGAGCCCGGCCCGCGACCCTTGCGCTTCGGCGTCGTCGCCGAGCCCTTGGGGCGCGGGAGGTTGTTCAAACCGATCGTGGGTGCCAGAGCCATCAACCCTCCACCGGGTGCACGCTGACGAAGTTCCGCACCTTGCGCAGCATGCCCCGCACCGCGGGATGGTCCCGCAGCACCACCTCATCCTGGTGGTATTTCAATCCCAGCGCTCGCAGGGTCTGCCGGTAGGTGGCCGCGTGGCCGATCCCGGAGCGGACCTGCTTCACGCGCAGCCGTCCACTTGCGGCTGTCTGAGCCCCGGTGGTCGCGGGCTTCTCCTTGGCACCTTTCTTGGCCGCAGCGCTGCGCTTGCGAGCCGGCGCTTTCTTCTCTGCCGCCCCTGCCGCTTCTGCCGCCTCTCCCGCCTTTTTCTTAGGCACGCGCCTTCTCCTGCCGCTGCCGCGAGCGGTACCCCAGCTCGCTGACCTCCACCTCGCGCTCCTGCGCCACCTGCTCGGCCGTCCGGAGCCGCCGCAGTGCGTCCATGGTGGCCCACACCATGTTGTGCGGATTGGTGGAGCCCAGGGACTTGGTGAGGATGTCGCTCACGCCGGCGCATTCCAGCACCGCCCGTACCGGTCCGCCGGCGATCACCCCGGTGCCTGAGCTGGCGGGCTTGAGCAGAACCTTCCCGGCCCCGTGCGAGCCCACCACGTCGTGCGGGATGGTGGTGCCCTCGCGCGGGATCGCCACCATGGACCGCCGGGCCGCTTCCACCGCCTTGCGGACCGCTTCGGACACCTCGTTCGCCTTGCCCGTAGCAACGCCAACCTTGCCGTTGCCGTCGCCCACGGCCGCCAGGGCACTGAACGAGAACCGCCGGCCCCCCTTTACGACCTTGGCCACGCGATTGATCCCGATCACGTTCTCGACGAACTCGGACTCGCGCTCACGATCCCGGTCGCGGTCGCGGCGTTCCCGGCGCGGCCCCCGCTGCCGCCCGTGGTGCGGTTGCCCCTGCGGTGGGTGAGGTTGCTGCTGTGGTTGCTGCTGTGGTTGCTGCTGCGCGTCGTCCGCCATGTCAGAACTCCAGGCCGCCTTCGCGCGCGCCGTCGGCGACCGCGCGAACGCGCCCGTGATACAGGTACCCGGCCCGATCGAAGACCACCTTCTTGACCCCCAGGGCCTTGCCCCGCTGGGCCAGCAATTTCCCCACCGCCAGCGCGGCGCCCACCTTGCCGGGCTTCTCCCGCACCAGCTCCTTGGTCCGGTCGCTCACCGCCGCCAGCGTCTTGCCCTGATCGTCGTCCACCAGCTGGGCGTAGACGTGCTTGAGCGAGCGGAACACCACCAGCCGAGGACGCTCCGCCGTCCCGGCCACCTTCTGTCGCACCCGGAGATGCCGGCGATACCGCCGCTCCGTCCGAGTCCTGGGCTTATGGATCGCTCTCATGCCTTGGCCGCCGTCGCTCCGGTCTTCCCGGCTTTCCGCCGCACATGCTCGCCCTGGTAGCGAATCCCCTTGCCCTGATACGGCTCCGGCGGGCGCACCCTGCGCAGCTCGGCGGCGACCTGACCGACCAGTTCCTTGTCCACCCCGTCCACCCGGATCACGGTGTTTCCGTCCACTGTGAACCTGATGCCGGCCGGGGCCCGGACGTCCACCGGATGTGAAAACCCGACCGTCAGCTTGAGTCCGCCGGCCTGGGGCTCCGCCTTGTAGCCCACGCCGTGGATCTCCAACGTCTTGCTGTAGCCCTGGCTCACGCCCTGAATCATGTTGCGGATCAGGGTGCGGGTGAGCCCGTGCAGCGCCTTGTGCCGGGTCTCCTCCGACGGCCGCCCCACGGTCACCTGGTTGCCGTCCGCGGCCACGGCCATCTCCGCGTGGACCAGCCGCTTGAGCTCCCCTTTGGGACCCTTCACCGTGACTTCTCGGCCCGCGACGCTCACCGCGACGCCGGCCGGAATGGGAACGGGACGCTTACCGATGCGTGACACGGCCCCTCCTCACCACACCACCGCGACCAGCTCGCCGCCCAATCGCTGGCGGCGCGCCTCCCGGTCCGACATCAGCCCCCGCGGCGTGGACAGAATCGCCATGCCCAAGCCGTTCTTCACGCGCGGGATCTCGCGGACCTTCACGTAGCGCCGCAAGCCCGGCTTGGAAACCCGGTGCATCTCCCGGATCACCGGCAGATCCCCATGATACCGGAGGTACACCCGCAGCAGGCCGTGCTGGCCGTCGTCCAGGACCTTGTAGTCCTGGATGAAGTGATGGTCGCGCAGCAGGCGCGCGATCTCGCTCTTGAGCTTGGAGACCGGCATGTCGACCCGCCGATGCCCGGCGAGACAGGCATTGCGGATCCGGGTCAGCATGTCGGAGACCGGGTCAGTCATGCTCATAATGTCCGGCGACGTCCTTTCACCAACTGGCCTTGCGCACCCCGGGGATTTCCCCCTTGAGCGCGAGTTCGCGGAAGCAGATGCGGCACAGACCGAACTTCCGGAGATACGCCCGCGAGCGCCCGCAGCGCTGGCAGCGGTGGTACTTCCGCACCGCGAACTTGGGCGTCCGTTTCTGCTTCTCGATCAGCGACTTCTTTGCCACTTAGATCGCTCCCTCGTCCAGGTACCCGGGTTCACACCAACGATCTGGTGGTTTCACCGCAGAGAGCGCAGAGGGCGCGGAGGTTGACTGGCAAGCCCCCCGCCGCCCCACCATCAGATCAGGAAAACCACTCATGTGTGCCTCTGCAGTTCGTTTCTCTGCGTTCTCTGCGCCCTCTGCGGTGAAAGACTCACCGCACGACGGGTCAGAGCGTCTAGCCTACCGCCACCGGGGTCTCGCCCCGGAAGGGCATCCCCAACTCGCGCAACAGCGCCATGGCGACGTCGTCCCGGCCGGCCGTGGTCACGAAGGTGATGTCCATCCCATGGATCTTCTCGACCTTGTCGTAGTCGATCTCCGGGAACACCATCTGCTCCTTGATCCCGATGGTGTAGCTCCCGCGCCCGTCGAACGAGCGCGTGGACAGCCCGCGGAAATCGCGAAACCGCGGCACGGTCACGTTGATGAACCGGTCCAGGAACTCCCACATCCGGGCCCCGCGCAGCGTCACCGCGGCGCCGATCGCCATCCCCTGCCGCAGGTTGAAGTTGGCGATGGATTTCTTGGCCCGCGTCACCACCGGCCGCTGGCCGGTGATCACGGCCAGTTCGTCCACCACGGCGTCCATCAACTTGGGCGTCTTGGGCGCCTCGCCCACGCCCACGTTGAGCACGATCTTGGCCAGCCGCGGAACCTGGTGCGGGTTGGTGAGCCCGAACTGCTTCATCAGCTTGGGTCCCACCGTCCGGTGGTAGTACTCCCGTAACCGCGGCGGCGGCGGCGGCGGTCCGGCCTCCTCGGGCTCGGCCTCGGCCTGCTTGGCCGCCTTCTCCCGCCCCTTGTCCTTCTTGGGCTGGCCCTTCGGCTGCTCGCCCTTCTTGGGCTCAGGTTTGGGCCGCTCGGACGTCGCGCCGTCGGGCTTCGCCTGGGCCTCGGGCTTCGTCGTTTCGGGGCTCGTCTGTTCGGCCGTCTCTTCGGTCGCCATGGCTTACCTGTTCCGCGGGATCGGCTGGCCGGACTTCCGGCTCACCCGTTCCACGGTTCCATCCTTGTCCTTGCGCCGCCGGATGCGGGTCGGCTCCCCGCTCTTGGGATCCAGCAGCATCACGTTGGATGCGTGGATCGGAGCCGGGAACTGAATGATCCCGCCCTCGTCCGTCTGGGTGCCGCGCTTGTGTTTCTTCACCACGTTGATGCCGTCGATCACCACTTTGCCCTCGTGCGGGTGCACCCGCAGCACCTTGCCTTCCTTGCCCTTGAACTCGCCGCTGATGACCCGCACCGTGTCCCCCTTGGTGATGTGGAGGACCGGTTGGGGCGCCCGAAACGGGGTGGGCTCGCGGCGGCGCTTCTTGTAGACCAGCGGTTTCATGTCAGATCACCTCGGGCGCCAGCGACACGATCTTCATGAACTTCTTGTCGCGCAACTCGCGCCCTACCGGGCCGAAGATGCGCGTGGCCCGGGGCTCGCCCTGGTCCGTGATCAAGACCGCCGCGTTCTCGTCGAAGCGGATGTAGCTCCCGTCCTTCCGCCGCGTCTCCTTGGCCGTGCGCACGATCACCGCCTTGGCGACCTCGCCCTTCTTGATCTGCCCGGTCGGCAGCGCGTCCTTGATGGCCACCACCACCACGTCGCCCAGGCCCGCATAGCGCCGGCGGCTGCCGCCCAGCACCCGGATCACCAGCGCCTTCCGGGCGCCCGAGTTGTCGGCGATCTTGAGCATCGACTCCTGTTGTACCACGTCCCCACCTCACCTATTTGGCGCGCTCGAGGATCTCGACCACCCGCCAGCGCTTGGTACTCGACAGCGGCCGAGTCTCCACGATGCGCACCTTGTCCCCCGTGCGCGCGCCCTGCTCGTCGTGCGCGGCCACCCGCTTGGAGCGCGTGACCTGCTTCCCGTAGAACCCGTGCGCGAAGCGGCGGGTCAGCAGCACCACCACCGTTTTCTGCATCTTGTCGCTCACCACCACGCCGGTCCGCACCTTGCGGCGTCCCCGTTCCGCGCCGGTACCGGGGCCCGGGATTGCCGCCTGCTCCGTCATGTGGCCGCCCTCTCCTTGAGCATCGTCTTGAGCCGCGCGATGTTGCGCCGGATCATCCGGAACTGCATCGGGTTCTCGATCGCTTCCGTGGCGGACCGGAACCGGAGCCGGAACTGCGCTTCCTCCAACTTCGCCAGCTCCTGCTTCAGCTCGTCCACGCTCAGCTCGCGCGCCAGCGCGGGCCGCAGCGGCTTGTTCTCCAGGTCTTTCAACGCCACGGGCTCACTCCTCCCGGCTCACGAACCGGGTCCGGACCGGCAGTTTGGCGGAAGCGAGCTTCAGCGCCAGCCGCGCCAGGTCCTCCGGAATGCCCTCGACCTCGAACAGCACGCGGCCGGGCTTCACCACGGCCACCCAGCCCTCGGGGTTGCCCTTCCCTTTTCCCATCCGCGTCTCGGCCGGCTTCTTGGTGATCGGCTTGTCCGGGAAGATCCGGATCCAGACTTTGCCGCCACGCTTCATCTCCCGGGTCAGCGCCACCCGGGAGGCCTCGATCTGCCGGCTGGAGACCCAACCCGGCTCCAGCGCGATCAGCCCGTAGTGGCCGAACGCCACCGTCTGCCCGCGGGTGGCGTGCCCCCGGGTCCGGCCCTTCATCTGTTTGCGGTACTTGACCCGTTTGGGCGCCAGCATGGCTCAGGCCCCCGTGCTGTAGGTACGGCCGCGGCGATCTTCCACCACCTCACCCTTGAAGATCCAGACCTTGACGCCGATGGTGCCGTAGGTGGTCTTGGCCGTGCTGGTGGCGTAATCCACGTCCGCGCGCAGCGTGTGCAGCGGCACCCGACCCTCGTGGTACCCCTCCGAGCGCGCGATCTCCGCGCCGCCCAACCGACCCGAGGTACGCACCTTGATCCCGTGGGCCCCCATGCGCATGGCGCTCTGCACCGAGCGCTTCATGGCCCGGCGAAACGAGACCCGCTGCATCAGCTGGTGGGCCACGCCGTCGGCCACCAGCTGGGCGTCCAGCTCGGGCCGCTTGATCTCTTCGACGTTGATGCCCACTTCCTTGCCCGTGAGCTGCGCCAGCTCGTCCCGCAGCTTGTCCACCTCGGCCCCGCGCTTGCCGATCACCACCCCGGGACGGCCGGTGAACACCGTCACCGTCACCTTGCCCGGCTTGCGCTCGATGTGCACGTCCGAGATGGCCGCGTGCGCCAGGCGGGTCTTCAGGTACTTGCGGATCAGCTCGTCCTCGCGCAGCAGATCGGCGAACTCGCCGTCGGCGTACCAGCGCGACCGCCACGGCTTGATCACGCCCAGGCGGAACCCGTAGGGATGCGTCTTCTGGCCCACTTACTTCTCCTCCCGCGCCGCGACCCGGATCTCTACCGAGCTGGTACGCTTGTGGATCGGGGTCGCCCGGCCCAGAGCGGCCGAGGTGAACCGCTTGAGCGTCTGCCCCTCGTTGACCACCGCGTAGGCCACGTACAGCCGATCCACGTCGAACCCCGCGTTCTCGCGCTGCGCGTCCTGCTCGGCATTGGACACCGCCGATCGCAGCACCTTCTCGATCCGCTTGGCGGCGCGCTTCTTGGAGAACTTGAGCAAGGCATACGCCTGGTTCACGTCCTTGCCCCGGATGGTGTCGATCACCAGCCGCATCTTGCGCGCCGACTGGCGCACGCCGCGCTGAATCGCCCGCGCCGCCATGCTACTTCTTCCCTTCCGCCGTCGGCGGTGGCGGGGCCGCTCCGGCCTCGGCCGCCTTGTCCGCCGCCACCTTCATGGTGTGGCCCCGGAACAGGCGGGTGGGCGCGAACTCGCCCAGCTTGTGCCCCACCATGTTCTCGCTGATGTACACCGGCACGAACTTGTTGCCGTTGTGCACCGCGATGGTGTGTCCCACGAAGTCGGGCGTAATGGTGGAGCCCCGCGACCAGGTCTTGAAGACCCGCTTTTCGTTCGAGGCGTTGAGCGCCTCGATCTTCTTCAAGAGCGAGGCCTCGACGTAGGGACCCTTCTTGACGCTTCTGGCCATTACTGCGTTGCCTTTCCGCGTCTCCGCCCGCGGATGATCAGTTTGGTGCTTGCCTTCTTGTGATGCCGCGTCTTCTTTCCCTCGGGCTTGCCCCACGGCGAGCACGCCGGCCGGCCGCCCGACGACTTGCCTTCGCCGCCGCCCAGCGGGTGATCCACCGGGTTCTTGGCCACGCCGCGCACCCGGGGCCGTCGCCCCCGCCAGCGGGTCCGGCCGGCCTTCCCGACCCGCACCAGCTCGTGGTCCGCGTTCCCCACCTCGCCCACCGTCGCCAGACACTCGCCCCGGACCATGCGGACCTCGCCGCTCCGGAGCTTGATGGTCACGTAGACGCCTTCCTTCGCCACCACCTGCGCGCTGGCGCCGGCGGAGCGGCACAGCTGGGCGCCACGCCCGCGCTTGAGCTCGACGCAATGCACCGACGTGCCCAGCGGCACCTCGGCCAGCGGCAGGGCGTTGCCGGTGCGGATGTCGCTGCCGGGCCCCGCCACCACAGCGTCCCCCACCCGCAGGTCCTTGGCGTGCAGGATGTAGCGCTTCTCACCGTCCGCGTAGGTGAGCAGCGCCAACCTGGCGGTGCGGTTGGGGTCGTACTCGATGGCCGTCACCCGCGCCGGGATGTTGAGCTTGTCGCGGCGGAAATCGATCACCCGATAGCGCCGCTTGTGCCCGCCCCCGCGGTAGCGCACGGTCACGTGCCCTTGATTGTTCCGGCCGCCCTTCTGGTGCAGCGGCTCGAGCAGGGAGCGCTCCGGCTCCAGCTTCGTGATCTCCACGAAGTCCGGCACGGAGCGCAGCCTGGTGCCGGCGCTGGTCGGGCGAAGTTGGCGGATCCCCATGTCCCTAGCCCTCGAACACCTGAATGGCGTCGCCCGGTTTGAGCCGGACGTACGCCTTCTTCCACCGCGGCCGCCGCCCCTCGCGGCGCCCCAGGGTACGCCGCTTGCTCCGCTGCTGCAGCGTGCGAATCCCCACCACGGTGACGTTGAACAGCCCCTCGATGGCGGCCTTGATCTCCCGCTTGGTCGCATGGGGGTCCGCCATGAAGGCGTACTCCTTCCGCGCCGCGTACGCCGCCGAGGATTTTTCGGTCACGACCGGTTGCACCACGGTCCGGTGAAGCACCGGCATCAGTCAGCCGCCTTCTTCTTCGATGCCCCGGGCTTCTTGGCCGGCTTGGCGCTCTTGGCCCTGGCACTCGGCTTCTTGGCGGCGGCCTTGGGGCGGGCCGCCCCCTTGGCCGCCCGTTCGGCCCGCTTGGCGCGCGCCGTGGCCGCCTTGCCCGTGCCGGCGATCGCGTGCCCGCCGACGGCAGATTCCTCCACCAGCACCGCGTCCGCCCAGAGCACGTCGTAGGCCGAGGCCTCTTGGTAGGGCATGACCTCCACGTCCGGGATGTTGCGGCCCGACAAATAGACCTCGGGACGATGGCCGTGGGTCAGCACCAGGACCTTTTGGCCGGCCAACTCGAGGGTGTCCAACAAGCCCGCCAATTGGCTGGTCTTGGGCTGCTCGAACTCCAGCCGCTCGATCACGTAAATCTGCCCGCCCTGGGCCCGCGCGTTGAGCGCCGAGCGCCGCGCCAGCTGCCGCACCTTGCGGTTGATGTCGGTGCGGTAGCTGCGCGGCAGCGGCCCGAACGCCGTGCCGCCGCCGGGCCAGTGCGGCGCGCGGATGGAGCCCTGCCGGGCGCGGCCGGTGCCTTTCTGGCGCCAGGGCTTCTGATTGCCGCCCGAGACCAGGCCCCGCGTCTTGGTGGCGTGCGTGCCGTGCCGCTGGTTGTTGAGGTAGGTGCGCACCGCTTGGTGCAGCACCGACTGATTGATCACCCCGTCGTACTCGGCGGGCAGCTGGTGGCTCCCCTTCCGCTGGCCGGCGGCGGTGAAGTGGAGCGCCTCAAGCATAGCGGCTCCGCCTTCCCTGCTTGCGCACTTCCAGGATGCCGCGCATGGGTCCCGGAACCGCGCCCCGCACGAACAACAGGTTCCGCCCGGTGTCCACCTTCACCACCTTGAGCCCGACCTCGGTGTGCCGTCTCGCGCCCATGTGCCCCGGCATGCGCTTGCCCTTGATCACGCGCGAGGGATCCGTGCCCGGACCGACGCTCCCCGGCTTGCGGTGGCGCGTGTTGCCGTGGGTCGCCGGACCGCCGCTGAAGCCGTGCC
Organism: Gemmatimonadota bacterium; assembly: GCA_016180765.1. GTDB lineage: Bacteria > Gemmatimonadota > Gemmatimonadetes > Gemmatimonadales > GWC2-71-9 > JACPAP01. The sequence continues at coordinate 2,849 of JACPAP010000282.1, read as the reverse complement.
GCTTCACCACGCCCTGGAACCCCCGCCCCTTGCTGGTCCCGGTGACCTTGATCCACTCGCCGGGCTGGAAGATGCCCACCGTCACCACGTGTCCCGGCGCCGGCGCGGCCTCGGTCCCGGGCGTAAGCCCGAACTCCTTGAGCACCACGGGCACCGCCTCCAGCCCCGCCTGCTTGGCGTGTCCCGCGAGGGCCCTGGCGGACCGCTTGGGCTTCCGCTGGCCGAAGCCCAGCTGCACGGCCCAGCGGCCATTCACCGGCGTGTGCACCTGAAGCACCGGACAGGGCCCCGCTTCGATGACCGTCACGGGCACCACGCGGCCGTCCTCCTCGAAGAGGCGCGTCATCCCCAGCTTCCGACCGATGATCCCGTCCATCGCTATTCGACCTTGATCTCCACGTCCACACCCGCCGGCAAGTCCAGCTTGGTGAGGGCGTCCACCGTCTGGGCGCGCGACTCCCGGATGTCGATCAGCCGTTTGTGGGTCTTCAACTCGAACTGCTCGCGGCTCTTCTTGTCCACGTGCGGCGAGCGCAACACGGTCCACCGCTGCGTCTTGGTGGGCAGCGGGATGGGACCCGACACGCGAGCGCCGCTCTTCTCGACCGTGCGCACGATGTCCGCCGCGGCCTGGTCCAGCACCGCGTGATCGAACGCCTTGAGTCTGATGCGAATCCGTCCCGCCATGTCCGCTCCTGGTATCGTGAGCCGTGAGAGGTGAGACGTGAGACGGCCACCCGCCGCCACCCGTCTCACGTCTTACGTCTCACATGGTACGTCTCACTACGCCAGAATCTTCGTCACCACACCCGCGCCCACGGTCCGCCCGCCCTCACGGATGGCGAACCGGAGGCCCTCTTCCATGGCGATGGGCGTGATCAGCTCGATCGTCATGCGGGTGTTGTCGCCCGGCATCACCATCTCCACACCCTGCGGCAGTTCCACCGTGCCCGTCACGTCCGTGGTGCGGAAATAGAACTGCGGCCGATAGCCCTTGAAGAACGGGGTGTGCCGGCCGCCCTCCTCCTTGGTGAGCACGTAGACCTCGGAATCGAACTTGGTGTGCGGCGTGATCGAGTTGGGCTTGGCGATCACCATGCCGCGCTCGACCTCGTTCTTCTCCACCCCGCGGAGCAGCAAGCCCACGTTGTCGCCGGCCTGGCCCTCATCCAGCAGCTTGCGGAACATCTCCACGCCGGTGACCACGGTCTTCTTCTGGCTGCCGAAGCCCACCAGGGCGACTTCCTCGCCGACCTTGATCTTGCCGCGGTCGACCCGGCCGGTGGCCACGGTGCCGCGGCCGGTGATCGAGAAGACGTCCTCGACCGGCATCAGGAACGGCTTGTCCACGTCGCGCTGCGGGATCGGGATGTACTGATCCAGCGCGTCGAGCAGCTCCCAGACCTTCTGCTTCTCCGCCTCGTCGCCCTGGAGCGCCTTGAGCGCCGACCCGCGAATCACCGGCACCTGGTCGCCCGGGAACTCGTACTGCGACAGCAGCTCGCGCACCTCGAGCTCCACCAGATCCAGCAGCTCGGGATCGTCCACCGCGTCGCACTTGTTCAAGAAAACTACGATGTAGGGCACGTTCACCTGGCGCGCGAGCAGGATGTGCTCGCGGGTCTGGGGCATGGGCCCGTCCACCGCGCTCACCACCAGCACCGCCCCGTCCATCTGCGCCGCGCCCGTGATCATGTTCTTCACGTAGTCGGCGTGACCCGGGCAGTCCACGTGGGCGTAGTGCCGCTTGGTGGTGCTGTACTCCACGTGCGCCGTGGCGATCGTGAGGATCTTGGTGGCGTCGCGGCGGCCCTGCGACTCCGACGCCTTGGCCACCTGGTCGTACGTCACGAAGTCGGCCAGCCCCTTTTCGGACGCCACCTTGGTCATGGCGGACGTCAGGGTGGTCTTGCCGTGGTCCACGTGTCCGATGGTGCCCACGTTCACATGCGGCTTGGTCCGCTGGAATTTCGCCTTAGCCATTGCTCCGCATCCTTATTGTGGTGTCGGGTCCCTTAGCCCTTCAGCTTGCTCACGATCTCGTCCGCCTTCGACTTCGGCACTTCCGCGTAGTGCGAGAACTGCATGGTGTACACCGCGCGCCCCTGCGTGAGCGAGCGCAGCACCGTGGAGTAGCCGAACATCTCCGCCAGCGGCACGCTGGCGCCGATCACCTGCGCCTCGCCCCGCTGGGTCATGCCGCCGATCTTGCCGCGGCGGCTGTTCAAGTCGCCCAGCACCTCGCCCAGGTACTCGGACGGGGTGACGACCTCGATATCCATGATGGGCTCCAGCAGCACCGGCCGGGCCCGGCGGGCGGCCTCCTTGAACGCCATCGAGCCGGCGATCTTGAACGCCATTTCGCTGGAGTCCATGAACGCCATTTCGCTGGAGTCCACCTCGTGGTAGCTGCCGTCCACCAGCTCGACCTTCACGTCCACCACCGGGTAACCCGCCAGCACGCCGTTCTCCAACGCCTCCTTGACGCCTTGCTCCACCGGGCCGATGTACTCGCGCGGGATCACGCCGCCCACGATCTGGTCCTCGAACACGAACCCGTGCCCCGGCTCCACCGGCTCCAGGTTGATGACCACGTGGCCGTACTGGCCCCGCCCACCGCTCTGGCGGATGAACTTGCCCGTCACCTCTTGGACCGCCTGGCGAATGGTCTCGCGGTAGGCGACCTGGGGCCGGCCCACGTTGGCCTCCACCTTGAACTCCCGCCGCATGCGCTCGACCAGAATCTCGAGGTGCAGCTCGCCCATGCCGGAGATGATGGTCTGCGCCGTCTCCGCATCCTGCCGCACGTGGTAGGTGGGATCTTCCTCCGCCAACTTCTGGAGCGCGAT
>JACPAP010000281.1 GCA_016180765.1 Gemmatimonadota bacterium | reverse complement strand
CGTTGAAGCGCCAGGGCGACCAGTGGTCCGGGGCGCTGGCCAAGCTCAGTGGACTGACGCCGGAGCTGGCTCGCTTGGACGACGGCGGTCTGTTGGTGGCGGTCGCCGGAGCCGACGCGGCGACCTCGCCCGCGCTGGGCCTGATCCGCGGCGCGCTGATCCAGCGGCTCAACCCGCAGCCCGCGTCGCGGCACGCCTTCGTGTGGATTGAAGACTTCCCCTTGTTCGAGCCCGATCCGGAAACCGGGGCCTGGGTCTTCGCCCATCACCCGTTTACGTCGCCCCACCCGGACGATCTCGAGCGGTTTCGGGTGGGGGACTATGAGCGGGTTCGGGCGCTGCACTACGACGCGGTCTACAACGGTATCGAGTTGGGGAGCGGCTCGATTCGGATCACCGATCCCGAACTCCAGCTCCGGGTGCTCGAGTCGCTCGGCATCGGGTCGGCCGACGCGGAGGCCCGGTTCGGGTTCCTGCTGCGGGCGCTCCGCGCGGGGGCGCCGCCGCACGGCGGGTTCGCCGTCGGCTTCGATCGGGTCGCCATGCTGCTGGCCGGGGCCGAAAGCCTGCGCGAGGTCATCGCCTTTCCCAAGACCACGGCGGCGCGCGCGTTGTTCGAGGAGGCGCCGGCGCCGGTGGCCCCCAACGACCTCGCCGCTCTGGGGCTTACCATCCGGCCATGAGCAACGCCATCACGCACCGGCTCTCCGCCGAGGGCGCCGATCCGGTGCTGCTGACCGGGGTCAACGACAGCAACCTCACCGAGCTGGAGCGGGTCACCGGGGTCCGCGCGTCGTTGCGCGGGGACCAGGTGATGCTGGCGGGCGAGCTGGAGGCGGTCGAGCGGGCGGCGCGGGTGGCGAGCGCCATGATCGACATCGCCCGCGTCGGGGAAGCGCTGACGCCGGAGGACGTCCGGCGGCTGGTGAGCGAGGGCGCGGCCGGTCTGGAGCGGCTGGCCGGCGGGGAGCTGAAGATCGTGTTGCCCGGCTTGCGCCGGGCGGTACAGCCCAAGAGCGCGGGGCAGGGCGAGTATGTGCGGGCGATGCGGGAGAACGACATCGTGATCGGCGTGGGGCCGGCGGGTACGGGCAAGACCTATCTCGCCGTGGCGGTCGGGGTCGAAGCGCTCGCGCGGAAACGGATGCGGAGGCTGGTGCTCGCGCGCCCGGCGGTGGAGGCGGGCGAGCGCCTCGGCTTCCTCCCGGGGGACCTCCGGGCCAAGGTGGATCCGTACCTCCGGCCGCTGTACGACGCCCTCGAGGACATGATGCCCCAGGATCGGATCGAGAAGGCGCTGGAGACGCGAACCATCGAGATCGCACCCCTCGCCTACATGCGGGGCCGGAATCTGGCCGACGCGTTCATCATTCTCGACGAGGCGCAGAACGTGACCGGCGGCCAGATGAAGATGTTTCTCACCCGGCTGGGAGTGAACTCCCGCGCCGTGGTGATCGGGGATAAGACGCAGATCGACCTTCCCTCGCGAGAGGAGTCGGGCTTGATCCAGGTGGAGCGTATCCTGCCGGGGATCGAGGGGGTGGCGTTCTGTTACCTCGACGAGCGGGACGTGGTCCGGCACCGACTGGTGCGCGAGATCATCCGCGCGTACGGAGAGGATCAGGAAACGTGAGCCGGCGGCGTCTCTCGCGGGTGTGGTTGGAGCCGCCGGCAGGCGAGCTGTGGCGTCGCGTCGGGTTTCACGGCGTCCGGTGGGGGTTACTGGTGGCCGTGGCGCTGTTCACCTACGCCCTCTATCCCGTGGCCCGCACCTTCGACACGCCGGTCCTGGAGCCGGGCGAGGTGTCACCGATCGAGGTGGTGGCCCCCTTCGCGTATCGGGTGCCCAAGACGGCAGCCGAGATCACGCGCGAGGCGGGGGCTCTGGCCGCCACCGCTCGTCCGGTCTACCAGTATCAGCGGGCGGCGGTGGATTCGGTGACGGCGCAAGTCGATCGGCTGTTCGCCGCGCTGGATGCCGAGCGGAGCGACTCCGGCCGGGTCGAGGCGGCCCGGCGGCTGGGGGTCCGGTTGCAGCCCGAGGAAGGGGGCTACCTGGGGGGCGCCAGCCGGCGGGCGGCATTCCGGCGGGCGCTCCTGCGGGTGGCCGGCGACGAGCTGGTGCGCGGGGTGCCGCCGAGCGGTACTATCGAGTTCGAATTGTCCCGCGAGGTGGTGGTGCGGCGGGACGGCCGCGAGCGGGTGGCGCAGCGGGACGACGTGCTCAGCTTCGGGGGTTATCTGGCGCGCAGGACCCGCTTCCACCCCGATCCCAACAGCTCGCTCGGAGATCAGGTGTTCGTGAAGCTGATCCACGGCGTCTTCCGGCCCACGTTGGTCCCCAATCTGGAAGAGACCGAGCGGCTGCGCGCGGAGCTGCGCGCCAGCGTGGACTCGATCAAAGACGTGGTGCGTGCCAACGAGCGCATCGTGGCGGCCCATGAAGTGGTCACCCCCGAAGTGCGAGACCGGCTGGTGGCGCTGCGGGCCGAGCTGTTGCGGCGCGGGGAGGGACGGGCAGGGGACCTGCGCGGAGCGGTGGGGCAGGTGCTCACCAACATCGCCATCCTCTCGATTTTCTGGGTGCTGATCCAGCTGTACCGTCGCAGCGTGTACGACGACCTCCGGCAGTTGAGCGCGCTGGCCACCGTGTTCGCGATCACGGTGTTCGGCGCGTGGGTCAACCTGCGCTTCGTGACCGAGGCCCCCGAGCTAATTCCGATTCCGTTCGCGGCGATGCTCCTTACGGTCCTGATCAGCGGCCGGGTGGCCATGGTGGCCGCGCTGGTGCTGGCCGTGCTGCTGGGGACCCAGGCGGCGTACGGGGGAGAGAACGCGCTGTACATCGCCAGCCTGGGGAGCGTGGCTGCAACCCTGGGAGTCAGAACCGTCCGCCGACGCAGTCAGCTCCTGGCCGCGTCGGGCATTGTCGCCGCGGGCTTCGGGCTGGCGGCGCTGACGGTGAGCTTGCGCTACGGGTGGAGCGCGCCGGAGATGGGTGCCAGCGCGCTGCGGGGCGCGGTCAATGGCCTGGTGTCGGCGGCGCTGGTGACCATCGCGTTGCCGGTGTTCGAGGCCTGGGCCCGTGTCACCACCAACCTCACCTTGCTGGAGCTGTCGGATCCGAATCATCGATTGCTGCGACGTCTGGCGACCGAAGCGCCCGGCACCTACGCGCACAGCATCGCCATGGCCAATCTGTGCGAGGCGGCCTGCAACGCGATCGGCGCCAGCGGATTGCTGGCCCGGGTGGGGTGCTACTACCACGACATCGGCAAGCTCCGGCGCCCGCAGTTCTTCGTGGAGAATCAGGGGCACGGCGCCAACCCGCACGACAAGCTGAAGCCCGACGTGTCCGCCGGGATCATCCGCGCGCATGTGAGGGACGGGATCGCCCTGGCCGAGGAGCACCGGCTGCCCGAGGCGGTCAGGGCCTTCATCCCCGAGCACCACGGCACGCTCGAGATCACGTATTTCCTGGAGCGCGCCCGTGCCCGGGGCGCCCTGGACGGGGCGGACCCCGAGACGTTCCGCTACCCCGGTCCGCCGCCTCGGTCGGTGGAGACCGCGGTCGCGATGCTGGCCGACGGCGTGGAGGAGGCGCTCCGGGTGCTCGACGATCCCACGCCGCAACAAGTACGGGACGCCATCGAGCACCTCATCGAACAGCGGATTCAGGCCCGCCAGCTGGCGGAGGCGCCCCTCACCCTGGCCCAGCTGGATCGGGTGCGGGAGGAGTTCGTGCGCGTGCTGGCCAGCATGTACCACAACCGCATTGACTACCCGGTCGCGAGCGGTGGCATCACGGCGGAGTGGAACGCGGCGTCCGCGCCGTGACATCCGGGTCGGCGCCTCGGGAGCGCGCCGGCCGGCGCTCCCCCCCCGGCTGGTGCGCCGCATCGTCGGCGCCGTCCTGGACTGGGAGGGGACCGGCGAGGCCGCCTTCAGCGTCACGTTCCTCGGCGCCGGCCGCATGCGCGCGCTCAACCGCCGGACCTTTGGCCGGGACCGGGTGACGGACGTGATCGCGTTCGAGTTGCCCCACGCGGGGCGCCAGGGCGGCGACCTGTACCTGTGTCCCAGCGCCGCCCGGACGGCGGCGGTCACGCAGGGCGTGCCGCTGGCCCACGAGTTGGTGCGGGTCCTGGTTCACGGCACCTTGCATGCGCTGGGCTACCATCATCCCGAAGGCGCCGGACGGACCCGCTCGCGGATGTGGCGGCGGCAGGAGCGGTACGTTCGCGCGCTCTTGGCCCGAGGCCGATGACCGAAACCGCGCTCACGGTGCTCGCGCTGGCGGTCGCGTTCACCAGCGCCGGCCTCGCCGGGTTGCTGGCGCTGGCCGAGGAGGCCCCCAGCGTAGCGCACGCGCTGGGAGACGAAGCCGCGAGCGGGCCGGGGGAGCTGTCGCTCCGCCGGGCCTTTCACGTCGCGCGGCTGGCGCTCCTGATCATCGCCGGGGTGTCGGCGGCGCAGGCCATCGGGTGGTGGATCCGGGCGCCGGTTGGCGCGTTCTGGGCGGCGCTGGTCGCGGCGACGTTCCTGTTCCTCCTGGCGGATGCGCTCCCGCGCATGGTGGCCTCGCTGGCCCCGGAGCTGTCCACGGCGTTGGCCGGGGCGGCCCGGCGCGGCGTGACCGGCGTTTCGCCGCTGCTCATCCTGGTGGCGGCGGTGGAGCGCGCGGTGCACCGGGTCTTGCCCACGCCGAAGCGCACCGGGGAGATCCTGGGGCCCGCCCAGCGCGACATCCTGCTGGGCGTGTTCTCGCTCGAGGACGCCACCGTGGCGGACATCATGACGCCGCGCCTCGACATCGCGGCCCTGGACATCGAAACCGAGTGGACCGATGTGGTGGACCTCCTGCGGCGGAGCGAGCACGCGCGCATCCCGGTGTACACCGGCACGCTGGACAACATCGCGGGCGTGCTCCGGGCCAAGGACCTGGTGGGGAGCGTCGCCGGCGTCACGGCGCCTCCCGAGCGGTGGCAGGACCTGATTCGCCCGGCCCAGTTCGTGCCGGAGTCCAAGACGCTCGCCGCCCAGCTGCGAGACTTTCAGCGCGGGCGGGGGGAGCTGGCGATCGTGGTGGACGAGTACGGGGGCACGTCGGGCCTGGTCACCATGGAGGACGTGCTCGAGGAAGTAGTGGGGGAGATCCATGATGAATACGACGTGGGCAAGGCGCCGGCGGTGGAACGCCAAGGCGACGCCCGGTTTTGGGTGGACGGGCGCCTCACCCTGGATGAGCTGTCGGCGCTGTTGGGCGCGCGGCTGGAGCGCGACGACGTGAGCACGGTCGGCGGGCTGATCTACTCCGAGCTGGGACGGGTGCCGCGCCCGGGCGAGGAGCTCACGGTGGCCGGATTCCGCGTCGTGGTCGAGGAGGTCGAACGGCGGCGGGTGCAGCGGGTGTACTTCGAGCGGCTACCCAGCGGCCTCCCCGTGGAGACGGCGAAGGAAGGCCCGTGATTGGTTGGCTGCTGGTACTCCTGGGGGCGACGCTGGCGGCCGCAGGCACCGCCGTGGGCGTGGGAGCCGCTGCGCTGAGCCGGTTGGATCTCACGCGCTGGGCGGCCCAGCGGTTACGCGGCGCGGCGGCCGCGGGCGCGCTGCTGGGAACGCCCGGTCGGGTGCAAGGGACGGCCAACGTGGTCGCGACCCTGGGCGTGCTCCTCGCCTCGTTGGGCGTCGCCGCGGTGTTGGGCCAGCTCCACCCACTGGCGCTGTCCCTGCTGGTGGTGTTCGCCGCCATTCCGGTCCTCGTTACCGGGACCTACGCCCTGCCGCGCGCGCTGGCGCGCCGCTGGCCTCAGCCGGTGGTGCGCAGCATGGTGCCGTGGGTGGATTGGCTGGGACGCCTGCTGGCGCCGCTCCTGCCGTCGAGCTACGCGGCGCCCCGCTCGGACGTCGCCACGCTGCTCAAGGCCGGGACCGGCGCCGAGCTGTTCGAGCAGGACGAGCTGGTGGTGCTCTCGGGGCTGTTGACCTTTACCGAGCGACCGGCGCGCGAGCTGATGACGGCGCGGACCGATATCGTGGCCGTGTCCGAAGGCGAGTCCGTGGCCGATGTGGCGCAGATCGTGTCCGAGTCCGGGTACTCGCGACTGCCGGTGTACCGCGACACGCTCGACCACATCGTGGGCATGGTGTACGCGTTCGACCTGCTGACGGTGCCACCCGGCGGCGCCCTGCCGGTGCGGCCGGTCATCGTGGCACCCGCGGCGAAGCCCTGCGCGGATCTCCTGTTCGAGATGCGGCGCGAGCGCCGGCAGTTCGCGGTGCTGCTCGACGAGTTCGGTGGGACGGCCGGCATCGCCACCCTCGACGACCTGCTCGGCGCCCTGGTGGCCGCGGTGTTCGGTGAGCCCGGGGTGCCGGGGGCGCCGGAAGGCGGGGCGCCGGCCGTGTTGGAGGTGGACGGCGGCGCGCCGGCGTCGGAGGTCGCCGCCCGGTTCGACGCCCACTTGCCGGTGGCGGCGGAAACGGTGGGCGGGCTGCTGACCCGACTGGCAGGCCGGATTCCGCGGGTGGGAGAACGGTTCCTGCTCCAGGGGCTGGAGTTCGACGTCCTGGCCGCCGGGCCCACGCGGGTGGACCGGGTGGTGGTCCGCCGCGTGCCGGTCGCAGTCACCAGCCTGCCGCGAGGGGAAAGCGCGTGAACTCCACCGTGCGGCGCCTGCGGCGCTACCTGCTGGTGGGGCTGGTGGTGACCGCGCCGGTAGGCCTCACGGTGTATGTCCTGGTCTGGGTCTTCAACAAGCTGGACGCGATCCTGGGCGGGCCGTTACAGGCCTGGCTGGGCGTGCGCGTCCCCGGTCTGGGATTCGTCCTGCTCGGCCTCTCGGTGGTGTTGGTGGGATGGCTGGTGCACCGGGCGGTGGGGCGGCAGCTCTTGCACTGGTGGAACGCCGCGCTGGTGCGCTTCCCGCTCACCGGCCGTATCTACAACGCGCTGAGCCAGATCACGCAGAGTCTGGTCGGGGCGGAGCGGCGGGTGTTCCGCCGGACCGTGTTGGTCCCATACCCCACCGAAGGCATGTGGGTGGTGGCGTTCGTGACGCACGAAGCGCCCGATGTTCTGTCGGCCGTGGCGGGAGAGCCGTGCGTCAACGTCTTCGTGCCCACCACCCCCAATCCGACGTCCGGCTTCATGCTGGTGGTGCCCCGGCGCCTGGTGCGGGATCTGCCGCTGGGCGTCGAGGACGCCATGAAGCTCGTCATCTCGGCGGGAGCGCTGGTGCCCGGCGCGCAGACGGTAACGACCGGGCGGCAAGGCCTGGATCTGGAGAGGCTGCTCCGCGAGGAGCATCGGTGACGGCGAACCGGCGGGCGGCGCTTGCTGGGGGCCGGGCCGGCCGACGAAGTTACGGCATGGCGCTGGGCGAGCTCTTGGCCGGCATTGGGACCCGGAATGTCGCCGCCCTGGCGCGCGCCATCACGCTGGTCGAGAACGGGCGCGAAGGCTACGAAGCCTTGCTGTCCGCCATCCACGCCGACCTGGGCCGGGCCCACCGGATCGGCGTCACCGGGCCGCCGGGCGGGGGGAAGTCTACCCTTGCGGAGCGGCTGATCCAGGCGTACCGGCGGCGCGGCTTCACCGTGGCGGTGGTAGCGGTGGACCCCACCAGCCCGTTCAGCGGCGGAGCGCTTCTGGGCGACCGGATCCGCATGGAGTCGGCGTCGCTGGATCCCAACGTCTTCATTAGATCCATGGCGACGCGCGGGGCGACCGGGGGGCTCGCCACCACCACGCGCGAGGTCTGCGACGTGCTCGACGCCTACGGCTTTCAACGCATCATCATCGAGACCGTGGGGGTGGGGCAGTCGGAGCTGGCCATCGCCGCCAGCGCGGACAGCGCGGCGCTGGTGCTGGTGCCCGAATCGGGCGACGGCGTCCAGGCGCTGAAAGCGGGCATCATGGAAATCGCCGATCTATTCATCGTGAACAAGGCGGATCGGCCTGGGGCGGACCGGCTGAAGCAGGAAGTGGAGATCATGCTGGGGATTCGCCGCGGCAACGCGTTTCGGCACGTGGCCCCGCACCACGGTCGTTCCAAGGTCACGGCGGGAACCCGGCCCGAGCGCCCGACGGCGTCACCGGCGCCGCCGCTCCGGCCTCTGCCGCCTGAGGGGGAAGGGGCGGTGGGGACCTGGGAGCCGCCGGTGTTCTTGACCGTGGCCTCCAAGGGAGAGGGAGTGGAAGAGGTGGTGGACGCCGTCGAGCGGCACGCGGCGTTCCTCGCCGCCAGCGGCGAGTTGGCGCGTCGCCGGCGGGTGCGATTGGAGCGGCTGACGCGCGAGGTGGTGGACCGCACCTTGCGGCAACTGGTATGGGACGGCGGCCGGGCGGACGCCACGCTCGCGGCCGGCTTGGAGGACGTGGTGCGGGGGGACATCAGCCCTTACGAGCTGGCTCAGGAGATCGTGGCCGGCGTCGCCAAAGGAACCAACCATGGCGGCTGAGAACGGGTACCAACGCTGGCGGCAGGCGTACCAGGAGGCGGCCCAGCGCGACGTCGAGTTCATCACGCAGAGCTCGGCCGAGGTGGAGCCGCTCTACACCGTGCGGGACGTCGCGGGCCTGGACCACGACGCCCTGGGGTATCCAGGCGAGTACCCGTTCACCCGCGGGATCCATCCCACGATGTACCGGGGCAAGCTGTGGACCATGCGCCAGTTCGCCGGCTTCGGGACCGCCCAGGATACCAACCGGCGATACAAGTTCCTGCTGGAGCGGGGCCAGACCGGGTTGTCGGTAGCGTTCGATTTCCCGACCCTGATGGGATACGACTCCGACAGCCCGCGGGCCGAGGGTGAAGTGGGCAAATGCGGCGTCGCGATCTCGTCGCTGGCCGACATGGAGACATTGTTCGACGGGATTCCGCTGGACCAGGTATCCACCTCGATGACCATCAATGGGCCCGCAGCCATGCTGTTCTGCTTCTACGTGGCGGCGGCGGAGCGGCAGGGCGTAGACACCCAAAAGCTCCGGGGCACCATTCAGAACGACATCCTCAAGGAGTACATGGCGCAGCACGCCTGGGTGTACCCCGTGGAGCCGGCCCTCAAGATCATCGTGGACATCTTCGAGTGGGCGGCGGAGCACACGCCGCTGTGGAATACCATCTCCATCAGCGGCTACCACATCCGCGAGGCCGGCGCCACGGCGGTTCAGGAACTCGCCTTCACGCTGGCCGACGGCTTCGAGTATGTGGAACGGGGGCGGGCTCGCGGGCTGGCGGTGGATGATTTTGCGCCGCGCGTGTCGTTTTTCTGGGACATCCACAACGATTTCTTCGAGGAAATCGCCAAGCTCCGCGCCGCGCGGCGCATCTGGGCGCGGCACCTGCGCGAGCGGTACGGGGCGCAGACCCCTCGGTCCTGGATGATGCGGTTCCATTGCCAGACGGCGGGCGTCTCGCTCACGGCGCAGCAGCCCATGAACAACGTGGTGCGGGTGGCGTACCAAGCGCTGGCCGCGGTGCTGGGCGGAACCCAGTCCCTGCACACCAACTCGCTGGACGAGACGCTGGCGCTCCCCACCGAGGATTCGGTGCAGCTGGCCCTCCGCACCCAGCAGATCCTGGCGTACGAGACCGGCGTCGCCAACGTGATCGATCCCCTCGGCGGCTCGTACTACGTGGAGGCCCTGACCCAGCGCATGGAGCGCCAAGCGGAGGCCCTGTTCGAAGAGATCGCCCGCATCGGCGGGGTGGTGCGGGGAATCGAAACCGGCTGGTTCCAGCGGCAGATCGCCCAGAGCGCGCTGCGGTTCCAGCAGGAGGTGGAGCAGCATCGCCGAACCATCGTCGGCGTCAACGATTTCACCGTGGAGGACGACCACGCGGTCGAGATGCTGAAAGTCTCGGACGATGCGGACGTCACCCAGCGGCAACGACTGCAACGGCTGCGCGCCCGGCGGGATCAGGCCGCCGTGGAGCGGGCCCTGGCCGCGCTACGGGCGGCGGCGGAACGCGACCAAAACACCATTCCGCCCATGCTCGACTGCGCACGAACCTACTGCACCCTGTATGAAATCCGTCACGCCTTGGAACAGGTCTACGGCGCCTACCGCGAGCCAGTCTTCTTCTGAGCCGCTCGCACCAGCCGCCGCGCCGTCATATGCCACCGTGGAGCCGCTGGTGGAGCGGCTGGCCCGCCTCCATGCGGGCGAGCATTGGGTGGTGTCGTGCTATCTCAAGCTCGAGCCACGCGATCGGGCCCGGGGGAAGTACCTGATCAAGCTCAAGAACCGGATCCGGGAACGCCTGGTCTGGCTGGAGCGACGCGGTCTGGGCCGGGCGGCCCGGGAGGCGGTGGGACGGGATCTGGAGCGGGTGCGAGCGTACCTGGAAGACCCCTCCAACCTGGCTCCGGGCCGGGGGATCGCCATCTTCGCGTGCGCTCCGCTCGGCCTCCTCGCGGCGGTTCCGCTGCCGCAGGTGTTCCGCTCGCGCCTGGCCGTAGACCGGACGCCGCTGGTGCGCGAGCTGGCCGCCGTGGATGACGAGTTCGGCCGGGTGCTCTGTGTGGCGTATGACCGCACCGCGGCGCGCTTCTTCGACGTCACGGCCTTCGGTGCGACCGAGCTGCCCGGCCTGGCGGCCGCCGACGCGACGCGCACCGGCCGGTTCCACGCGCCGAGCTCGGTGGCCCGCCCCGGTCCGGGTCTCTCGGCGCTGGGCGAGCACAACTTCCACCAGCGCATCCGGGTGGAAAAGCAGCGGCACTACGCCCACATCGCCCAGCGACTGTTCGAGATGGCCCGCACCAACGCGGTGCGGGGCATCGTGCTTGCCGGGACCGGCACCGGCGCGGGCGCGGTAGCCCCGCACCTTCACCCCTACGTCGCGCGCTTGGTGCTGGGGAGCGTGCGGCTCAATCCCAAGACCGTGGTCCTGCCGGAGGTGTTCGACGCGGTGCTCACGGTGCAGCGCCGTTCCGAGCGGGCCTGGGAGACGGCTCACATCAAGGTGCTGGGGGAAGGCCTGGGGACCGGTTGGGCCGCCAACGGCTTCGAACCGACGCTCAGGGCGTTGGCGCGAGGGCAGGTGCGTATGCTGCTGGTGGACGCGGAGCGCGCCCAACCGGGGTTCCGTTGTACGGCGTCGGGGCGGCTGACCGTGACGGCCGAGGGGTGCCGCGGTGAGGGAGAGGCCGAGCCGGTGCCCGATCTGATCGACGAGGCCATCGAAGAGGCGCTGCGGCAGCACGCGCAGGTGGACGTGGTGGAAGACGGCGGCGCCCGGGCGCGGGTGGACGGGCTGGCCGCGTTGCTGCGGTTCCGGTGAGCCGGCGCTGTAGCGGGATGAGAGCACCGGTGGGATCCCTCCGGCGCTCTCATCGCCCAGGCCCACCGCGCCCGGCCGTCGGGTCCACGCCGCACCCATCGCCCAGCGGAACCCACCGGCGCCGTGACATAGACAACGGACCGCTCCCTACTAACTTGCGCGCACCATGACGCCCCGCTCGAAGGCCACCCGGGCCCGCAAGGCCCCGAAAGCCCGCAAAGTTACCACGCCCGCAGCGCCGGCCCGGCCCATCCGCGTGCTGATCGCCAAGCCCGGCCTGGACGGCCACGATCGCGGCGCCAAGGTGGTGGCGGCGGCGCTGCGGGACGCGGGCATGGAGGTCATCTACACCGGGCTGCACCAGACGCCCGAGATGGTCGCCGCGGCGGCGGTGCAGGAGGACGTGGACGTGGTGGGGCTGTCGATTCTGTCCGGCGCGCACATGACCCTGTTTCCGCGGGTGAAGCACCTGCTGGACCAGGCGGGCCGGAGAGACGTCCTGTTGATCGGCGGCGGCATTATCCCGCAGGACGACATCGAGCGCCTGGAGGACCAGGGCATCGCCAAGCTGTTCGGGCCCGGGGCACCTACCGCGGAGATCATCGAGTTCCTCAAGCAGCGGTGTGCGGCGGCTCGTGCCGTTCCAACTTGATTCGCCAAGTGGCCGGAGACGCAGCTGATTGCAGGTGGGAACGGCGCTCCTCGCGCGTGAGGCCGGCGTGACGCACGCGGGGCGAGTCCGGGAACTCACCGAGCAGTACCGCGAGCTGGCCG